>DATLZG010000524.1:0-6637 GCA_035574095.1 Burkholderiaceae bacterium
ATCGGCTTTGACCACCACGGCCATCGGCGCGAACAGAAACGCAGCCACCGGCACCAGGTCGTGCGCGTAGTCGAACGGCAGCTTATTGAAGATGTGCGGCAGCAGCGCGTGCGTGGTGTCGTTGGCCACCCAGGTGTAGCCATCCGCAGCCGCCTGCGCGGCGGCGGCCAGGCCGATCGTGCCGGTCGCGCCCGCCTTGTTTTCGACGTAGAAGCTCTGCCCGGTCTGCTCCTGCAGCTTGGCGGCGATGCGGCGCGTGACCACGTCCACCGCGCCGCCGGGCGGGTAGGGAACGATGATGCGCACCGGCTTGGCGGGCCAGGTCTGCGCGCGCGCCTGTAGCGCAACGGCGCCGACGCAAGCGGCAGCGACCAATGCGGCGAAGATCCTCTGGATCATGGACGGTCCTCCTCGGCTGATGCCTTGCTCTCCTCTATCGGTGCGCCGCCAGCTCGGGCGTGCGTTCGGCCAGTACGCGCAGCGCGTTGTCCACCGCCGCCACGCCCATCTTCACGTAGGCGTCGGCGCTGACGCCGCCCACGTGCGGTGTGAGCACGATGCGGGGTTCGGATAGAAACGGGTGCGCCGGCTCGATCGGCTCGACCGCGAAGCTGTCCAGTCCAGCGGCGGCCACCTGACCGCTGCGCACGGCATCGAGCAGGGCGGCTTCGTCGATCAGCCCGCCGCGCGCGGTGTTGACGACGATCACCCCGCGCTTGCATTGGGCGAGGGTCTGCGCGTTCAGCATGCGGGCGTTGTCCGCGGTCAGCGGGCAATGCAGCGAGATCGCATCGGACTCGCGCCAGATCGCTTGCAGGTCGGCCTTGTGCACGAATGGCGGCAGCGCTTGGGCGTATGGGTCGAAGCCGAGCACGCGCATTCCGAGCGCATCGGCCAGGCGCGCGAAGCGCAGTCCGATCGCGCCCAGTCCGATCACGCCGATCGTGCGGCCCTCGAGCTCCACGCTTTTGTGGGTGGGTTTGTCCCAGTGTCCGGCGCGCATGCGCGCATCGAGCGTGACGATCGATTTGGCGCAGGCAAGCAGCAGCGCGAGCGCGTGTTCGGCCACCGCAGCGGCGTTGGCGCCGACGGCGGCCACCACCGCGATGCCGCGCGCCTGCGCGGCGGCTTTGTCGATCGTGTCGGTGCCGCTGCCGTGCTTGGAGATGACTCTCAGGCTCGGCGCGGCGTCCATCGCGGCCGCGCCCACCCGGCCGTAGCGGACGATGATCGCCACCGGATCGTGCCGCTTGCACAGCGCGACGATGTCGGCCTCGCTGGGCGTCTTGCCGGCAAAGACGACCTCGAAGTCGCCGAGACGAGCGAGCGCCTGCGGCGCCAGGTCGGCGGCGGTGACCAGAAAGACGGGCCGGCGGTTCACAGCGTCTCCCCCGCGCCGAGGACGCCCGCGGCGCGCAACGCGTCGTCGAGCCAGGCTGGCCGCAGTTGCTTGCGCGCCTTGATGTCGGCGATGCGCTTGCTTTCCGCCGCCAGCTTGTCGGCGGCCAGCGGTAGCAGCGCGGCGGCCTGGCGGCGTTCGATCACGACCACGCCATCGGCATCGCCGACGATCAAATCGCCCGGCTGCACGCTGACGCCGCCGCAGCCGATCGGCCAGTTGATGCGTCCGGCCACGCCTTTGGTCGGGCCGTTCGGGTTGCGGCCCGCCGCAAACATCGGGAAGCCCAGCGCGCGAATCGCTTCGCTGTCGCGCACCGCACCGTCGATCACGACGCCGGCCACCCCCAGCGCGAGGCACTGCTGCACCATGATTTCGCCCATCAGCGCGCAGGACAGATCGCCCTTGCCGTCGACGACGATCACGTCGCCGGGCTGGGCGAGCGCCAGGGCCGCGTGGATCATCAGGTTGTCGCCGGGGCGGACCTCGACCGTGAGCGCCGGACCGGCGACGCGCATGGCCGGGTCCAGCGGCGCGATGCGGCCACTCAACGCACCGCGGCGGCCGGCGACATCGGCCAGGATCGAGGACGGGAATTTCGCCGCGGCAGCGACGATGTCGCGGCCGACGCGCTCGAAATCGCGCACGACATTGGGCAAAAGCGCGGCTTGACTCATCGAAGGTCTCCGGAAACTGCGGCCGACGGCGAGGCGCCGGCGCGCGGCGGTTATGTCGGGTTCGGCGCGCGCCGGCGGCGGAGCGCGGCGCGATCGCGGCTCAGTCGATGCGGGCGCCGGATTCCTTGACCACCTTGCCCCAGCGCACGATGTCGTCACGGATCAAGGCGGCGAACTGCTCCGCCGTGCCGCCGACCGGCTCCGCGCCTTGATCGGCGAGCTTCTTGCGCAGGTCGGGCTGCTGCAGCGCTTTGTTGAACTCGGCGTTCAGCTTGGCGACGATCTCCTTCGGCGTGCCCGCCGGGGCCAGGAATCCGAACCACGTCACCGCGTCGAAGCCCGGATAGCCGAGCTCCTGGATCGTCGGCACCTCGGGCAGATCGTCCACCCGTTTGGCGGACGTCACCGCCAGCGCGCGCAGCTTGCCTTGCCGGATCTGCGCCAGCAACGTCGGCACCGACGACATGTAAAGCTCGACGCCGCCGCCGATCACGTCGGTCAGCGCCTGCGCCGCGCCTTTGTACGGGATGTGCTGCAACTTGATGCCGGCCGCCTTCTGGAACAGCTCGCTGGTCAGATGCGCGACCGTGCCGTTGCCCGGCGACGCGAAGTTGATCGCGCTTGGCTTGGCGCGCGCGGCCTTGACCGCATCGTCCAGCGTCTTGAACGGCGAGGAAGCAGCGGTCACAAGCACCAGCGGCGCATTGGCCACCAGTACGATCGGCGCCAGGTCTTTCTGCGGGTCGTACGGCAGCTTCGGATAAAGCGTGGGATTGATCGCCAGATTGCTGGTCTGGCCGAGCACGATCGTGTAGCCATCCGGCGCCGACTTGGCGGTGGCGTCCACGCCGAGATTGCCGCCGGCGCCGGGCCGGTTTTCGACGACCAGCGTCCAGCCCGTCAGCGCGGCGACTTTCTGGCTCACTTCGCGCGCGATGATGTCGGTGCCGCCGCCGGGCGGAAACGGCACGATCACGCGGATCGGCTTGTTCGGGTAGGTCTGCGCGGCGGCGCCGGCGGCGAAGGTCACGGCGGCCAGCGCGAGCAGCGATCGGCGAGCGAGGTTCATACGGGTCTCCTGTCAGTCGTTTTGCTGCGGGCTCCGAGCGGCGGGAAACCGCGCATAGCGGGGTTGAGTATTCGGCGGCCCGCTCCTACAGTCCAATCGATTGTTTTTCGCGACGAATAAATCCCGCTTTTGCGATGGACCTGCGCGACCTGCGCTACTTCGAAACGATCGCCGCGCTCGAGCACGTCGGCCGTGCGGCGCAGAAGCTGCACCGCACGCAGCCGGCGCTGACCAGCAGCATCCGCCGGCTCGAGCAGGAATGCGGCGCGCCGTTGTTCGAGCGCGCCGGACGCGGCATCCGGCTGACCGCCGCCGGCCGCCTGCTATTGCAATGGGCGCGGCGGCTGCGACTCGACGCCGAGGACGCGCGGCGCGAGATCGCCGCGCTCGGGCGGGGGCTGGCCGGCCACGTGCGCGTCGGTGTGGTTCCGACCGCCGCGCAGTTTCTGTTGCCGCGCGCGGTGCAACGGCTGCTGGCCGAAGCGCCGGAGGTGACGCTGAAGACCGTGGTCGGGCTGATCGACGCCTTGAAGCCGCTGCTGCGCGTCGGCGAACTCGATCTGATGGTCGGCACCGAAAGCGCGGACGAGCCCGGCTTCACGCAGACGCCGCTGGCCGAGGACTACATCGTCGTCGCCGCGCATGCCTCGCACGAACTGCTGCGCGGCAAGCCGAAGCTGAGCGATCTATGCAACTACCGCTGGGTGCTGCAGCCGCCCGGCGCGCCGACGCGCGACTGGCTCGACCATACGTTCCGCCGCCACGGGCTGCCGCTGCCGCGCGTGCAGATCGAAAGCAGCAGCCTGATCCTGCTGCCGACGCTGATCGCCGAAAGCGGGTTGCTCAGCTTCATTTCGCGCCGCCATCTTGCCCAGCGCGGCACGCCGCTGCGCGAGGTGCCGCTGGCGGAGGCGACGATGCGCCGGCGCCTGGTGGTGGTCTCGCGCAGCGGCGGCTACCTGCCGCCGGCGGCCGGGCGGCTGATCGATTTGCTGCGCGCCGTTGCGCTCGAAAGCGCCGGTGCGCAGCCGCGCCGCGGCGATAATCGCCGCCGTCGCTGACTGCACACCGAGGCGCGCATGCGGTTCCGCTTTCCCATCGTCATCATCGACGAAGACTTCCGCTCCGAGAACGCCAGCGGCCTGGGCATCCGGGCGCTCGCCAAGGCGATCGAGAACGAAGGCGTGGAGGTGCTGGGCGTGACCAGCTACGGCGATCTGGCCAGTTTCGCGCAGCAGCAGAGCCGCGCCTCGGCGTTCATCCTGTCGATCGACGACGAGGAGTTCTCGTCGGAGGACAGCGGCGCGCAGGCGGTGGCGCAACTGCAGGCCTTCGTCGACGAGATTCGCTGGCGCAACGCGCACATCCCGATTTTTCTGTACGGCGAGACGCGCACCTCGCGCCATATCCCGAACGACGTGTTGCGCGAGCTGCACGGCTTCATCCACATGTTCGAGGACACGCCGGAGTTCGTCGCCCGCTACATCGTGCGCGAGGCGCGCGCCTACCTCGAAGCGCTGGCGCCGCCGTTTTTCCGCGCGCTGACCCACTATGCGCAGGACGGCAGCTACTCCTGGCATTGCCCGGGACACTCCGGCGGCGTGGCCTTCCTGAAGAGCCCGGTCGGGCAGATGTTCCACCAGTTCTTCGGCGAGAACCTGCTGCGCGCCGACGTCTGCAACGCAGTGGAGGAACTCGGGCAATTGCTCGACCACACCGGCCCGGTGGCGGCGGCCGAGCGCAACGCCGCGCGCATCTTCGGCTGCGACGAGCTGTTCTTCGTCACCAACGGCACTTCCACCGCCAACAAGATCGTCTGGCACTACGTGGTCGCGCCGGGCGACGTGGTGATCGTCGACCGCAATTGCCACAAGAGCGTGCTGCACGCGATCACGATGACCGGCGCGATTCCCGTATTTCTGACGCCGACGCGCAACCACTACGGCATCATCGGGCCGATCCCGCGCGACGAGTTCAAGCCGGAGTCGATCGCGCGCAAGATCGCCGCCCATCCGCTGCTGCGCGGCCGCGACCCGGGCAAGCCGCGCGTGCTGACGCTGACGCAGAGCACCTACGACGGCATCCTGTACAACGTCGAGACGATCAAGAGCCTGCTCGACGGCCACATCGATACGTTCCACTTCGACGAGGCGTGGCTGCCGCATGCGGCGTTCCACGAGTTCTACCGCGACATGCACGCGATCGGCGCGGGGCGCCCGCGCAATCGCACCTCGATGATCTTCGCCACCCAGTCCACGCACAAGCTGCTGGCGGGGCTGTCGCAGGCGAGCCAGATCCTGGTGCAGGACTCGGAGGCGGAGAAACTGGACCGGTTCCAGTTCAACGAGGCCTATCACATGCACGTCTCGACCTCGCCGCAGTACGCGATCATCGCCTCCTGCGACGTGGCGGCGGCGATGATGGAATCGCCCGGCGGCACCGCGCTGGTGGAGGAATCGATCGCCGAGGCGCTGGATTTCCGCCGCGCGATGCGCAAGGTCGAGGCGGAGCTCGGCGAGTCCTGGTGGTTCAAGGTCTGGGGGCCGGACCACCTGGCCGAGGAGGGCATCGGCGCGCGCGAGGACTGGTTGCTGACGCCCGGCGATCGCTGGCACGGATTCGGCGAGCTGGCGCCGGGTTTCAACATGCTGGACCCGATCAAGGCCACGGTGATCACGCCGGGGCTGGATGTGGACGGCTCGTTCGCCGATCCCGGCATCCCGGCGGCGATCGTCACCAAGTACCTGGCCGAGCACGGCATCATCGTCGAGAAGACCGGGCTGTACTCGTTTTTCATCATGTTCACGATCGGCATCACCAAGGGCCGCTGGAACACGATGGTCACCGAGCTGCAGCAGTTCAAGGACGACTACGACAAGAACCAGCCGCTGTGGCGCGTGATGCCGGAGTTCGTGCGCAAGCACGCGCAGTACGAGCGCATGGGCCTGCGCGAGCTGTGCGACGCGATCCATGCCGTGTACCGCGCCAACGACATTGCGCGGCTGACCACCGAGATGTACTTGTCCGAGATGCAGCCGGTCATGACCCCGGCAGCCGCGTACGCGAAGATGACGCACTGGGAGGTGGAGCGCGTGCCGATCGAAGCGCTGGTCGGTCGCGTCTCCGCGGTGCTGCTGACGCCTTATCCGCCCGGTATCCCGCTGCTGATCCCGGGCGAAAGGATCAACGCCAAGATCGTCAACTACCTGAAGTTCGCGCGCGACTTCAACGCCCGCTTTCCGGGCTTCGAGACCGATATCCACGGGCTGGTGAAGGAGCCGCGCGGCGGCGGAGTCGAGTACTTCGTGGACTGCGTGGCCGAACCGCGGCGGGCGTAGCCGCTCGTTGCCGAGAACCTATCTCAAAATCCCCGACGGCCGCGTTGCGACGAGAAGCGGGCGGACGCTAGGCGGCGCGCGAAGGACAGTAGCTTGGCCTACGGCCGAGCGCGCCAACACCGCGTACGCCCGCTTATCGTCGCAACCCTGCGGG
>DATLZG010000525.1:0-4977 GCA_035574095.1 Burkholderiaceae bacterium
GCCCAGTACGCCCGCCGGCGGCCTCGAGTCACTTCGTCAGAATCAGTTTTCCTTGTCGCGTCTGCCGCAGCGTGTAGATGCCGCTGCCATGCCGAATGCGGATCGACTGCTGGTTGCCCAACAACGCCGCGCTATCGATCAGGCGCGGTGCGCCCTGCACTTCCTTCGTTCCGGCGGCGCGCTGCGCAGCCGGATTGCCGTTGCGATCGCCTTGCATCGATTCCGTCCGCTTCGCAAAGAAGCTCGCTGGCTGGCTGCTGCGGCTGGCTGCGAGCGGGGAGACACTCGGAGAGACGCGTTACCGGTAGCCGACGCGGTCCAGCAGACGCTGCGCCGCGACGGTGGAGCGGCCGATCGCCGACACCGGAACGCTCTCTGCTTTGAACTCGCCGAGACTGGCCAGCGCCGGGTTGTTCAGCGCCGCGCCCTTGACGGTCGGCCATTCGTTGTTGCCGTTGGCGAAGTAGGTCTGCGCCTCGGGGCTCGACAGATACTCGAGAAAGCGGATCGCGTTGTCCCGATGCGGCGCGTACCGCGCCACCGCGCCGCCGGAGATGTTGATGTGCGTGCCCGAGGTCGCCTGGTTCGGCCACAGATAGCCGACCTTGGCCACGACCTCTTTGTCCTTCGCGTCGTTGGAGCGCAGCAGGCGCACGAAGTAATACGAGTTCGTCAGCGCGACCCCGCACTCGCCCGCCGCCACCGCGCGGATCTGATCGGTATCGCCGCCCTTGGGCTCGCGCGCCATGTTGGCCACCACGCCGCGCGCCCATTGCTCGGCGGCGGCCTCGCCGCTGCGTTCGATCATCGCCGCGATCAGCGACAACATGTAGGGATGCGCGCCCGAGCGCGTGCACACCTGGCCCTTGAGCTTCGGGTCCGCGAGCTTCTCGTAGGTATCGACGTCGGCCGCTTTGAACTTCGCCTTGTCGAACACGATCACGCGCGCGCGCGTCGAGAAGCCGTACCAGGAGCCGTCGTCGGCGCGCAGGTTGGCGGGGATGCGTTCGTTCAGAACCTTGGACTGGATCGGCTGGAACAGACCGTCCTGCTGCGCGCGCCAAAGGCGCGCCGCGTCCACCAGCAACACCACGTCGGCCGGGCTGTTGGCGCCTTCGCTCTTGAGCCGCTGCAACAGCTGTTCGTCGCCGAGCTCGATGCGGTTGATCTTGATGCCGGTCTGCTTGGTGAAGTTCGCGTACAGCGCCTCGTCGGTCTGGTAATGCCGCGCCGAATACAGGTTGAGCACGGGTGCCGCGGCCTGCGCGCGCGCCTCGCTCAGGCTCAGCGCACCGATCGCCACCCCGGCCACCGCGACCAGCTTCATCAAGCGTTCCAGCCACACCTCGGCGCGGCCGGCCACCGTCCTGCCATCCATGTCCGTTCTCCTTCTCGTTTGCCGCGCGTTTCCACATGTACGAGCGACGCGGGCGGAAGAATATCGGGAACAATTCTTAAATGCAAATGCTTCTCATTTGTGACCAACGGCGCGCCGCGCGCCGAATGCTCATCCCGCCGGCGCGGTCATCCGTCCGGCGCTGCAAGACCTTGGGATCGGCGCGGAGCGGTCAGGGTCCGGGCGCGGTGTCGTCCGCCGCGGGCGCCGCCGGGCCGGCTGAACCGGGGACGTTTAGCAGGCGGCGCGCGCCGTTGAACCGTCGTTGCCAGTAACGATCGTCCATCGCCTCGACGCGAACGCGGCCGAATCGCGCCGGTGCATGGACGAAGCGACCGTCACCGACATACACGGCCACGTGCGAGTACGGGCGGCCGCGGGTGTTGAAGAACAGCAAATCACCCGGCTGCAGCTCTGCGCGCGCGACCGCGCTGCCAAGGCGGCCGATCTCCTCCGAACGGCGCGGCAACTCCAGCGCCGCTGCCGCGCGAAACACATGCCGCACGAGCCCGCTGCAATCCAAACCGCGCGCCGGGTCGTCGCTACCGTAGCGGTACGGTACGCCCACCAGCGCGAGTGCCTGCAGCGTGACTTCTGCGCCGGCATCGGCGCCACGCGCCATCGGCGCTGCGAGGGAGAACAGCACTGCGGCGGCCGCCGCGACGGCCCTCCTTCGATGCGGTTCGACCATGACGGGAACTCCGGTCGACGTCGGTCGGAAGGAAGATAGTCGATAGGCGCCCAATTACCCAACATCACCGACGTCCGCGCAGCGTCGATTCGGGTAAAGTGCCTGCGCATGCGCCTCTGCCCCGATCGCAACCAGCGGGGCGGCTTCCTCCGGTACCGGCCGTGTCCAGCATCGCTTCCGAAGTCAAGCCAGCGGCACCGAAACCGCGCATTCTGATCGCGGACGACTCGCGCATCGTGCGCGCGTCCCTGACCCAAAACATCCGCGACCGCTTCGACATCCGCGAGGTCGCCGACGGCGAATCGGCTTGGCAGGCGATCCTGCTCGACGCCGCGATCCGCGTGGTCATCACCGATCTGGCGATGCCGCGCGTCGACGGCTTCGAACTGCTCACCCGCGTGCGCAGCTCCAAGGTCAGCCGTATCCGCGAGCTGCCGGTGATCGTGATCACTTCGCCCGACGAGGCTGCCGAGCGCGAACGTGCCAAGGCCGCGGGCGCCACCGATTTTCTCGACCGTAGCGCCAGCACCGCCGAATTGACCACGCGCCTGGAGGTGCTGGTGCGGCTGTCGAACACGCGCGAGGCGTTGCAGGAGTCGCAGGCCGCGTTGGAATCGGCGCGTACGGTGGATCCTGAAACCGAACTGCTGGCGCTGTCGTTCTTCGACAAACAGCTCGAAAAGCTGGTGTCGTTCGCGCGCCGCAACCTCACCGACGTGGCCGTGATTTGCGTGCGCGTCGAGCTGACGATGCCCGGTGCGCCGCAGTCCGAGGCGGAGCTGGAGCAACGCGCCAAGCTGGTCGGCCGCGCGTTGGCGGCTTCGATTCGACTCGAGGACCTTGGCACACGCTCCGACCGACTGGAGTTTTGCGTCGCCACGCAGAGCAACGGTCTGTCGGGTGTGCTGCGCTTCGCCGCCCGGTTGCGCAAGGTGCTGGAAAACGTCGAGGCCGCCGGCCCCGGCGTCGAGGTCTGGACCTGCATCGGCGTGGCCACACTGTCGGAAGAGCTGCGCCGCAGCGGCGAGGAGCTGCGCCTGCTCGCCTCCAAGCGCGCGCAGCAGGCGCAGGTGAACCGCTCGCGTCGCATCATTCTCGGTGCGCCCGAGGGCGCACCGGGCGACTACGAAGGGCGCCCCGACGACGGCTCGATGGACATCAACCTGGCGCTGGCGCTGATCCGCGCCGGCCGCGCGCCCGAAGTCGTTCCGCACCTGCCGCGTCTGCTGGAGCAGATCACGCCGCTGCTGAAGCTGGTGCGGCAACAACGAGAACTACAGACGTCCGGCTCGGAGGGAGAAAAGAATGGCAACGACGTACAAGGAGTTTCACGCTAGGTCGATCGCGGACCGCGAAGGCTTCTGGCGCGAGCAGGCGCACCTGATCCACTGGAACACGCCGGCCGCCCGCATCCTCGATTACACGCGTCCGCCGTTTGCGCGCTGGTTCGTCGGCGGCACGACCAATCTGTGCTTCAACGCGGTCGACCGCCACCTCGACGCGCGCCGCGACCAGCCGGCCCTGATCTACCTCTCCACCGAGGTCGAGCAGGAAAAGACCTACACGTACGGCCAATTGCACCGCGAAGTAAACCGCATGGCCGGCATCCTGCGGGGTCTCGGCGTCGAGCGCGGCGACCGCGTGCTGATCTACATGCCGATGATCCCGGAAGCGGTGTTCGCGATGCTCGCCTGCGTGCGCATCGGCGCCATTCACTCGGTCGTGTTCGGCGGCTTCGCATCGGTGAGCCTCGCGACCCGCATCGACGATGCGAAACCGAAGGTCGTGGTTTCCGCCGACGCCGGCTCGCGCGCCGGCAAAGTGGTGCCGTACAAGGCGCTGCTGGACGAAGCGATCCGCCTGGCCAAGTTTCCGCCGCACAAGGTCCTGCTGGTCAACCGCGGCCTGGCGGAGCTGCCGCTGGTGGCGGGGCGCGATCTCGATTACGCCAGGCTGCGCGCCGAGCACATGAACGACGAAGTGCCGTGCGTGTGGCTGGAGTCGACCGAGCCGAGCTACGTGCTGTACACCTCGGGCACGACCGGCAAGCCGAAGGGCGTGCAGCGCGACACCGGCGGCTACGCGGTGGCGCTGGCCGCTTCGATGAAGCACATCTTCTGCGGCCACGCCGGAGAGACTTTCTTTGCCACCAGCGACATCGGCTGGGTGGTCGGCCACTCCTACATCGTGTACGGGCCGCTGCTGGCCGGCATGGCGACCGTGCTGTACGAAGGCACGCCGATTCGACCCGACGGCGCGATCTGGTGGCGCATCGTCGAGCAGTACCGGGTCACGGTGATGTTCTCCGCACCGACCGCGATCCGCGTGCTGAAAAAGCAGGACCCGGCGTATCTGACGCGGCACGATCTGTCGTCGCTGCGCCATCTGTTTCTCGCCGGCGAGCCGCTGGACGAACCGACGGCGCGCTGGATCGCCGACGGCATCAAGAAACCGATCATCGACCACTACTGGCAAACCGAGACCGGCTGGCCGATCCTGGCGCTGGCGCGCGGCGTCGATCCGACGCTGCCGATCAAGTTCGGCTCGCCGGGCCTGCCGGTCTACGGCTACGACGTGCGGCTGTACAACGAACGAACCGGCGAAGAAGTCGGCAACAACGAGAAAGGCGTGGTCGGCATCCGCGGCCCGCTGCCGCCGGGCTGCATGAGCACCGTATGGGGCGACGACGAGCGCTTCGTCAAGACGTACTGGACCAGCGTTCCGAATCAGCAGGTGTACTCGACGTTCGACTGGGGCATCCGCGACGACGACGGCTACTTCTTCATCCTCGGCCGCACCGACGACGTGATCAACGTCGCCGGCCACCGGCTCGGCACGCGCGAGATCGAGGAGTCGATCTCGTCGCACCCGGCGATCGCGGAAGTGGCGG
>DATLZG010000526.1:0-3760 GCA_035574095.1 Burkholderiaceae bacterium
GCCAGGTCGCCGGCGCGCAGCAGGCTGCCGATCTCTTCCGCCGGTGTGGGCGGCGGCGCGACGACGCCCGTCTGCGCGAGCGCCGGCAGCGCGAGCGCCGCCGCCAGCAACGGCGCGGCGAGACGGGAAGCGAACACGAAGCGAGCGGGTGCGTTGATATACTGCGCCGCATTCTACTCAGAGCCTCTCGCCAACTCCGTGATGCTGACCCGGCGCTGTTGACCCGCCCGTTGCGCGCGCCGATCGACGTCCACGCCGGCCTTTGCTGCCGGCCAGTCCCGCGAGGAGTTGCGTCTCCATGAGCATTGCGATCTACAACACGCTGACGCGCAGCACGGTGCCGCTGGTGCCGCTCGAGCCGGGGCACGTGAAGATGTACGTGTGCGGGATGACCGTGTACGACTACTGCCATCTCGGCCACGCGCGCACGTTCGCCGCCTTCGATGTCGTCGTGCGCTGGCTGCGCGCGCGCGGCCTGCGCGTCACCTACGTGCGCAACATCACCGACATCGACGACAAGATCATCCGCCGCGCGGCGGAAAACGGCGAAACGCCGGCGGCGCTCACCGAGCGCTTCATCCGCGCGATGCACGAGGATTTCGCCGCGCTCGGCTTCGTGGCGCCGGAGCGCGAACCACGGGCGACCGAATTCGTGCCGCAGATGCTCGGTCTGGTCGAGCTGCTGGAGAAAAAGGAACTCGCGTATGCGGCCGACGACGGCGACGTGTGCTTCGCGGTGCGGCGCTTCCCGGGGTACGGCAAGCTGTCCGGCAAATCGCTCGACGAGCTGCGCGCCGGCGAGCGCGTGGCGGTGGATGCCGCCAAGCGCGACCCACTCGACTTCGTGCTGTGGAAGCACGCCAAACCGGGCGAGCCGCAATGGCCGTCGAAGTGGGGGCCGGGCCGGCCCGGCTGGCACATCGAGTGCTCGGCGATGGCGACCGCGACGCTCGGCCGCACGCTCGACATTCACGGCGGCGGCCCCGACCTGGTGTTTCCGCACCACGAAAACGAGATCGCGCAGAGCGAAGGCGCGTTCGGCCAGCCGTTCGCCAACATCTGGATGCACGCGGGCGCGTTGCGCGTCGGCGCCGACAAGATGTCGAAGTCGCTCGGCAACTTCTGGACCATCCGCGACGCGCTGGCCAAGTACGACGCCGAGGTGCTGCGCTTCTTCCTGGTGCGCTCGCACTACCGCAGCCAGATCGCGTTCACCGAAAGTCTGATCGTCGAGGCGCGGCAGGCGCTCGCGCGCCTGTACACCGCCTTGCGCGACTCGCCGCCCGTCGCCGGCGCGGTGGACTGGGACGAGCCGCACGCGCGCCGCTTCGCCGCTGCGATGGACGAGGACTTCAACACGCCGGTGGCGGTCTCGGTGCTGTTCGAGCTGGCGAACGAAGTGAATCGCACGCGTTCGGCCGAACTGGCGCGGCAGTTGCGCGCGTTGGGCGGGGTGCTCGGTCTGCTGCAGCGGGATGCGACCGCGTTCCTGCACGGCGCGGACAGCGGTGCGGAGCAGGCGCGCATCGAAGCGCAGATCGCGCTGCGCGCGGCGGCGAAAAAGGCGAAGAACTACGCCGAGGCCGACCGCATTCGCGCCGAACTGGCCGCCGAAGGCATCGTCCTTGAGGACGGCCCGGGCGGGACGACTTGGCGGCGGAAGTGAGAAGGGATCCGTCAGGCCGAAACCGCGCAACGGGTGAGGCATCTCGCACCAGGATGCGGTTCGGATTGATCCACCGCGCGGGGCGTGGTGGCGGACTGACCGAAGCCGGCACATGACGGCGCCTGCGTACTGGCCACGGGCAAAGCGCGAGCTGGCGCGCGCCGACCGGGTGATCAAGAGCATCATCGCGCGCCATCCGCGCGTGCACCTCGTTTCGCGCGGCGATGCCTTCGTGACGCTGGCGCGCTCGATCGTTGGCCAGCAGATTTCTGTGAAAGCTGCCGACGCGGTGTGGGGGCGGTTGCAGGAGGCGTGCCCGCGATTGGAGCCGCGCGCGCTGCTGCGCAAACGGGCGAGCACGCTGCGCGCCTGCGGGCTGTCCGAGCGCAAGGTCGAGTATCTGCGCGACCTGGCGCAGCACTTCGCGCGCGAGCGCATCAGTCCCGCCACGCTCGCGGCCCTGAGCGACGCCGAGGTGATCGCGCAGCTGACGGCGATCCGCGGCATCGGTCGCTGGACAGCCGAGATGTTTTTGATCTTTAATCTGCAGCGCCCCGACGTGCTGCCGCTCGACGACCTCGGTCTGCTGAAGGCGATCAGCCGGCACTATCTGGATGGCGAGCCGGTCGAACGGCTCGCCTCGCGCGCGGGGCGCGCGCGCGTCGAGCGCCTGGCGAGCGTCTGGTCGCCGTGGCGCAGCGTGGCGACCTGGTATCTGTGGCGCAGTCTCGATCCGGTTCCGGTCAATTACTGAACGAGCAGGTACAGCGATGAGCAAGACGACGTTCCTCGATTTCGAGCAGCCGGTGGCCGAACTGGAGGCCAAGATTGAAGAGCTGCGCTACGTGCAGGACGACTCGGCGCTCGACATCTCCGAGGAGATCGAACGGCTGCAGAAAAAGAGCCAGGCGCTGCTGAAAGACATCTACGCCAAGCTGACGCCGTGGCAGGTGGCGCAATTGGCGCGCCATCCGCAGCGGCCGTACACGCTCGACTACATCGCCGACATCTTTACCGATTTCCACGAACTGCACGGCGACCGCCATTTCGCCGACGACATGTCGATCGTCGGCGGACTCGCCCGCTTCAACGGCCAGCCGGTGATGGTGCTCGGTCACCAGAAGGGGCGCGATACCAAGGAGCGCACGCTGCGCAACTTCGGCATGACCAAGCCCGAGGGTTACCGCAAGGCGTTGCGGCTGATGAAGCTGGCGGAGAAGTTCGGCCTGCCGCTGTTCACCTTCGTCGACACGCCGGGCGCCTATCCGGGCATCGACGCCGAGGAGCGGGGCCAGTCGGAGGCGATCGGCCGCAATCTGTACGAGATGTCGCAACTGAAGGTGCCGATCATCACCACCATCATCGGCGAGGGCGGCTCGGGCGGCGCGCTGGCGATCGCGGTCGCGGACCATGTGTTGATGCTGCAGTACGCGACCTACTCGGTGATCTCGCCCGAAGGCTGCGCTTCCATTCTGTGGAAGAGTGCAGCCAAGGCGCCGGAGGCGGCCGAAGCGCTCGGGCTGACCGCGCACCGCCTGAAAGCGCTCGGCCTGATCGACAAGATCGTCGCCGAGCCTCTCGGCGGCGCGCACCGCGATCCGAAGCAGATGGCGGCGTTGCTCAAGCGCGCGCTGGCCGATTCGCTGCGGCAGTTCCAGGGCATGCGCATCAAGGATCTGCTGGCAGCGCGCCATAGTCGCCTGCTTGGCTATGGCAAGTTTAAGGAAACGACGGCCGACAACTGATCCGGTCGAGTCCGCGCTGCTCGCGGCCGTGCGCGCAGCGGTCGAAGCCGCGACTCCGCAGGCGGCGGCGACCGCAGATCTGGTCGGCGGCGCGCGGCCGCGCGCGCGGCGTAGCGCACCGTTGGCGATCGCTTTTTCGGGTGGGCGCGACTCGACCGCGCTGCTGGATCTCGCGGTGCGCCTGCGCGACGCGCGTGCAAGCGGATTTCGCGACCTCGTCGCTGTCCACGTGCATCACGGCCTGGTCGCCGCCGCCGACGCGTGGGTCGAGCACTGCCGGCGCTTGTGCGATCGCCTGGGGGTACCGCTGGACGTGCGGCGCGTGCAGGTCAGGGTACGCGGACGCGGT
>DATLZG010000527.1:0-2838 GCA_035574095.1 Burkholderiaceae bacterium
CCGCCGATGGCGACGCACTCGTGTTCGAGCGCGACAGCGGCGGTAGCGAAGCCACGCAGATCTTCCGCCTCGACGTCGCGCGCGGCGCGGAAACGCAATTGACCGCAGCCGGCTTCCGCCATCAGCTCGGCCCGATCGCCCGCGCTGGCGATGCGGTGGCGATCACGTCGGTGCCGCTGGACCGCACGGCTGCGGGCGGCGCGCGCGGCGAGATCGCCACCGAACTCGCGCTGCTCGATCCGCGCCGCGGTACGCGCCGTCTGATCGCCACACTGCCCGGCACCGGCTGGTTTCCGACCGACTTCGGCCCCGGCGATCGCACACTGCTGGCGGTGCGTTTCCGCACCTGGACCGATGCCGAGATCTGGTCGATCGATGTCGCTAGCGGCGCGCGCACGCGCTTGCTGCCGCGCGCGGGTGCGCCCGCGGCCGGCTACACCGATGCCCGCTTCGCCGCCGATGGACGGCTGTTCATCGTCAGCGATCACGCCGGCGAGTTCCGTGCCTTGTACCGGTACGACGCGGCGACGGGCCGCTTCGACGCTGTGACCAACGAGGTGCCGTGGGACGTCGAACTCGGCGTGAGCTTCGCGCGCGACCGCTCGCGGCTGGCGCTCGTCACCAACGAAGCGGGCCGCGGCGTACTGCGCGTGTACGACGCCGCAACGCTCGCGCCGCTGGCGCTGCCGCCGATCCCCGGCAGCGTGCGCGCCGCCCGCATCAGTCCCGACGGCAGCCGCGTCGCGGTGACCGTGGTGTCGCCCGCCTCGCCCGGCGCGGTGGCGGTGATCGACCTTGCTACGCGGCGGTTGACGTGGTGGGCGCAGGCGGACACCGCGGGCCTGGATGCCGCACGCTTCGCGCCGGCCGAGGTGATCGAGTGGCCGAGCTTCGACGGCCGCGCGATCAGCGGCCTGATCACGCGCCCGCCGGCGCGTTTTACGGGGCGGCGGCCGGTGCTGATCGATATCCACGGCGGCCCCGAAGCGCAAGCGCGCATCGGCTTCGCCGGCCGCGACAACTATCTGGTCAACGAACTTGGCATCGCGATCATCGAGCCGAACGTGCGCGGCTCCACCGGGTTCGGCAAGTCGTTCATGAAGCTGGACGACGGCCGGCGGCGCGAGGACGCGGTGCGCGACATCGGCGCGCTGCTCGACTGGATCGGGCGCCAGCCGGATCTGGACGCCACGCGCGTCGCGGTCGCCGGCGGCAGCTACGGCGGCTACATGGCCTACGCGGCCGCGGTGCATTACTCGGACCGCATCCGCGCCGCGATCTCCGCGGTCGGCATCTCGCATTTCGTGACCTTTCTCGAGCGCACCGAGAGCTACCGGCGCGATCTGCGCCGCGTCGAATACGGCGACGAGCGCGACCCCGCGATGCGCGAATTCCTGCACCGCATCTCGCCGCTCACCAACGCCGACAAGATCAAGGTGCCGCTGTTCGTCCTGCACGGACGCAACGACCCGCGCGTGCCGGTGACCGAGGCCGAGCAGATCGCGCGCACCGTCGCCGCCAGCGGCGTGCCGGTGTGGAGCCTGGTCGCCGACAACGAAGGCCACGGCTTCGCCAAGAAAGAGAACGCCGATTACGCCTTCTACGCGCGCGTGCTGTTTCTGCGGCGGTATCTGCTCGGGCAGGGGTAAGCGCCGCGCACCTATACTGCCGGCCCCTTGCGCCCGCGCCGCCGCCGAGTGCTAGCGGACACCGAGATTTCCACCGCATGAACGCGCCGCCATCGACTTTCGAGACCACCGCCGCCCCGCTGTTGTTTCGCTCCGCCGCCGCAGCCGACGCCGCGCACGACTCACCGCAGGTGCTCGGCACCGTCGGCCTCGGGGTCACACCGCCGCGCCACGCGAACGGCGCGCCTGCGGTGGCGGTGCAAGTGAAGCCATTGCCCGGCATGGCGGCAGCGTTCGAAACGTGGTGCGCGCGCGGCGTCGTTGCCGCCGGGACCTTGGGGCCAGTCAGCTTCGCCAGCGACGGCGAATTGCTGTTCGGTTGCGTGGAGCTGGACGAGGACGGGCACGGACTGCAGGATTGCGCGCAGCGTGCCTACGCAGCGATCTTCGCCGTGCTCGATCGCGGCGGCTGTCCGCATCCGCTGCGCTTCTGGAACTACGTGCCGCACATCAATGCCGTGAGCGGCGAGCTGGAGCGTTACCGGCAGTTCAACATCGGGCGCCAGCAGGCTTTTCTGGCGGCCGGCCGCCCGGCGTTCGAAGGGGCACCCGCCGCGTGCGCAATCGGCACCCAAGGCGGCCGGCTGTCGGTGCACTTCCTGGCCGCGAAGCGCGCGCCGACTGCGCTGGAGAATCCGCGCCAGGTCAGCGCCTACCGCTATCCGACCGACTACGGTCCGCGCCCGCCAACGTTTTCGCGCGCGGCGCTCGTCGATCTCGGCGCGCCGGTGCTGTTCATCTCGGGCACGGCGGCGATCGTCGGCCATCGTTCGCTGCACGCGGGCGACGCGGCCGCGCAGACGCGCGAAACGTTCGTCAACCTGCGCACGCTGATCGACGTCGCCAACGCGCGCCTCGGCGCAGCGGTTTTCTCGCTCGAGCGGTTGGCCTACACCGTGTACGTGCGCCGGGCCGCCGACGCGGACATCGTGCGCGCCGAGTTCGAAGCCGCGGTCGGTACGGACACGCCGGCCGCGCGCGCTGCTGCGTACGCGCAGGCCGACATCTGCCGCGCCGAACTGCTGGTGGAGATCGAGGCAACCGGTGTGGGCGCGCCCGCGCGCTGATTCTTCGGCGCACGGCTCTACGCGAGCGCGGCCTTCAGCCCAGCAGCCGCGGCAGCCATAACGCCAGCGCCGGGAACGCCGCC
>DATLZG010000528.1:0-5656 GCA_035574095.1 Burkholderiaceae bacterium
CACACAAATCGTTCCCCGCCTTTACCGGCCAAAATAATTGACGCCGAGCGGCCAGGATACTTGACGCCACGCACGACCTACTGCGCCTGGAGTACCCGACCGTGAACCACAAGAAGGTCTACCGGCTGCACCGCGAGGCGACCCTGGCCGTGCGCCGCCGCAAGGAGATCCGCAAGCCGCCGGTCGAACGCCAGACGCTGTCTGCTGCCGCCGAACCCAATGCGGTCTGAAGCATGGACTTCGTCAGCGACGCACTGGCCAACGGTCGGCGCCTGAAGAGCCTGACCATCGCCGATGACTTCACCCACGAGTGCATCGACATCACGGTCGACCACGGCATCAGCGGCGCCTATGTCGTGCGGGTACTGGACCGGGCTGCCCGGTTCCGAGGCTATCCGCGTGCCGTACGCACCGACAACGGGCCCGAGTTCACCAGCCGGGCACTCATCGCCTGGACGCAGCAGCACGGCATCGCGCACCTGCTGATCGAGCCGGGCCGCCCCATGCAGAACGGCTACATCGAAAGCTTCGACGGGAAGTTCCGCGACGAGTGCCTCAATGAGCACTGGATCACGTCGCTTACCCAGGCCCGCGACGTAATCAACGCCTGGCGGCGGGAATACAACGAGGTCAAGCCGCACAGCAGCTGCGGCCGCATCCCGCCCGCACAGTTCGCTGCCAACCACCGTACCCAAATCCAGCAACCCCAACTACCCTTCAAAACCCCGGGCTCTTCCAGTAACCAGCTGTACGGCGATTGGGGGCAGGTCAGCACCCTCCCAATCTCTCAAATTCAGTCCGAATGAACACAAACGACCTATTGAAACTTCACAGCTAGACGGTCAGTAGGCCCGCGCGCCGCCCGTACGCGATGTTCGCCCGCAGGAAACCCTGTTTCGACCCGCAGTCGTAGCGCTTGCCTTCGAACCGCCGCGCGATCACCTCGCCGCGCGCCACGCGGCGGGCGATCGCGTCGGTCAACTGGATCTCGCCGCCGGCGCCGCGCGGCGTGTTGGCCAGTTCGATGAAGATCTCCGGCCGCAGCACGTAGCGGCCGACCACCGCCAACGTGGAAGGAGCTTCCTGCGGCTTTGGCTTCTCGACGATGCGCGTGACGCGCTCCTCCAGCTTGTTCATCGGCTCGGTGGCGACGATGCCGTACTTGCGGGTGTCCTCGCGCGGCACGTCCTCGACGGCGAGCACCGACGCGCCGGTGCGCCGGTAGCTTTCGACGAGCTGCGCGGTGACGCCCGGAGCGGCGTCGATCAGGTCGTCGGCCAGGATCACCGCGAACGGTTCGTCGCCGACCACCTGCTCGGCGCACAGCACGGCGTGGCCGAGACCCAGCGGCTCGGGCTGGCGCACGTAGACGAAACTGACGCCCGGCGGCGTGGCCGACAGCAGCAGCTCCAGCAATTCGTGCTTGCGCTGCGCATCCAGCGTCTGTTCGAGCTCCGGGGCGCGGTCGAAGTGGTCTTCGATCGCGCGCTTGCCGCGGCCGGTGACGAAGATCATCTGTTCGATGCCGGCGGCCGCCGCTTCCTCGACCGCGTACTGGATCAGCGGCTTGTCGACCACCGGCAGCATCTCTTTCGGCATCGCCTTGGTGGCGGGCAGAAAGCGGGTGCCGAGCCCGGCCACCGGGAAGACGGCTTTGCGTACGCGTTGCGTCGTCATCGCGCCGCCTCCACGCGGCCGTAGCGGTCGTCGAAGCGCACGATGTCGTCTTCGCCGACGTAGTCGCCGCATTGCACTTCGATCATCACCAGCGGCACCTTGCCCGGATTCTCCAGCCGGTGCTTGGCGCCGACCGGCACGTAGGTCGATTCGTTCGGCGCCACCAACTGCTCTTTGCCGTCGATCGCCACCTTGGCGGTGCCGCTGACAACCACCCAGTGCTCGCTGCGATGGTGGTGCATCTGCAGCGACAGCGACGCACCGGGCTTCACTTCGATGCGCTTGATCTTGAAGCGGGGCCCCTCTTGCAGCGTCGTGTACGTGCCCCACGGGCGCGCTACCGTGCGATGCAGGCGGTGCGCTTCGTGGCCGCGCCGCTTCAGCTCGCCGACGATGTCCTTGACCTTCTGCGTGGCGCCGCGGTCGCACACCAACAGCGCGTCGGGCGTGTCGACGATCACGACGTCGCGCAGGCCCACCGCGGCCACCAGCCGGTCCTCGCTTTGCACGTGCGTGTTGCTGCAGTCGGCGAGCAGCACTTCGCCGGCGACCGAATTGCCGGCGGCGTCCTTGTCGTGTTCCTCGGCCACCGCCTTCCAGGACCCGATGTCGCTCCAGCCGAAATCGCCGGCGAGCACGTGCACGCCGGCGGCCTTCTCCATCACCGCGTAGTCGATCGAGATGTCGGGCGCGCGCTTGAAGGCGGCCTCGTCGAGCGCAAGCGCGGCCACGCTTCCGGTGGCCGGTCTGGCGGCCGCCAGCGCAGCGCGCGCCGCCGCCAGCGCCTGTGGCGCGTGTTCGGCCAGCGCGGCGAGTATCGTCGCCGGGGTGAAGCAGAACATGCCGCTGTTCCACAGATAGCGGCCGCTGGCGAGATACTCGGCGGCGCGCGCTGCGTCCGGTTTCTCGACGAAGCGCTTGACCGCCACCGCGGCGTCGCCGGCCGGCGGCGTTTCGCATTCGATGTAGCCGAAGCCGGTCTCCGGCATCGTCGGCCGGATGCCGAACAGCACGATGCGTCCGGCGCGCGCGCTTTCGGCCGCGCGCGCCGCGAGCGCGGCGAAACGCGCCTCGTCCTGCACCAGGTGATCGGCCGGCAGCACCAGCAGCGGCTCGCCTTCGCCGGCGTGCTCGGCGGCCCACGCGGCGGCGGCGGCGATCGCGGGTGCGGTGTTGCGGCCGACCGGCTCGAGCAGCAATTGCACGCGCTCGGGCGCCCGCTCGCCGAGCGCCTGCAACTCCTCGGCGGTGCGGAAGTGGTATTCGCGATTGGTGACGATCAGGCAGCCGTCCGCGGCCGCGCGCTGCGCGCGCAGCACGGTCCGTTGCAGCAGCGAAGGGCCGTGGCCGATGCGCATAAAGGGCTTCGGCGCCGCTTCGCGCGAAACCGGCCACAGGCGCGAGCCCGAGCCGCCGGACAGGATCACCGCGAGCATGCTCTCTCCTCGAAACGCGCGCCGATTATCGCGTAGGGCTGCGCCGCGAGCGTGCCGAAAAGTCCGTGCGCGCCGCGCCTTACGGCGCGACCGGCAGCCCGTCGCGTTTCGGCACCTCGAGGAACGGGTCGCCTGCGCGCTCGCACCGCGCCCAGTCGTCTTCGCGCCAGCCGATCGCCTCGATCTCCGGCGCGACTTCGCGCACGCCGAACAGCAGGTCCAGACGGGCGCGGATATCCGCCGGCAGCTCGTCGCTGATCACGCGCCGATCGGTGTCGCTTTCGGCGGTGGAATCGCCGCGGCCGACCGAGCCGAACACCAGCGCGCGCCAGCGCTTCAGGCCCAACGCGGCGAGGTAGCGGCGCACGCGCGCGATGCGTTCGGCGCGGTCAAGGGGATTGGCGGGCAGCGAGATCATCGAGTCAGGCGAGGACGCCGCGCGCGCAGTCGAGCGCGGCGCGCGCGTCGGCCTGCGTGTAGTAGTCCATCGGAGCGCCGGCGTCGTAGGCGTCGGGGTCGCGGGCTGGGATGTACACCTTGTCCATTGCCTACGCGCAGTCGAGCCGCGCCGCCGGCGCCGCTGTGCCGAGGTCCGCCAGCAGCTTGACGACCGAGTGGCCGGTGGCGTAGTGACGCGTGGCACGCACGTAGCCCTCGACCGCGGGCGCGGCCGCCTGGTGCGCCTCGAAGCTCGCCCAGTCGAACGCGCGCTGCGCGGCATCGGCGGCGGCAGAGGTCAACGTGTGCTCCGCCTGGCGGCGGTAACGCTCCCATTCGTCGCGCTTCATCCATGGGCTCCGGCCCGTGCGGCGCTGTATCGGACGGTAGACTCGCGCGACCTCTTCTCGGACGGCAGCCGTGACGACGACGATCGATCCTTCCATTTTCAAGGCCTACGATATCCGCGGCATCGTCGACCGCTCGCTGACCGAGGCCGCGGCGCGATCGATCGGCGCGGCCTTCGGCACCGAGGCGCGCGCGCGCGGGGTGGCCGAAGTCGTTGTCGGCCGCGACGGCCGGCTGTCGGGGCCGCGGCTGGCGGCGGCGCTGATCGAAGGCATCCGCGCCACCGGTACGGCGGTGGCCGACATCGGCATGGCCGCCACGCCGCTGGTGTACTTCGCCGGTTTTCATCTGGGCAGCCGCTCGGGCATCGCGCTCACCGGCAGCCACAACCCACCCGAGTACAACGGCATGAAGCTGACGCTGGCCGGCGATCCGGTGTACGGCGAGGGCTTGCAACGGCTGCGCCGGCGCATCGCGGACAACGGTGCGGCCGCGGCTGCGACGCCCGGTGCGCTGCGCGCGGTCGATGTGGCCGACGCGTACGTCGCGCGCATCGCCGCCGACGTGAAACTCGCACGGAAAATGAAGATCGCGATCGACTGCGGCAACGGGGTGGCCGGTGCGATCGCGCCGCGCCTGTATCGCGCGCTCGGCTGCGAGGTGATCGAACTGTTCTGCGAGGTGGACGGAACCTTTCCGAATCACCATCCCGACCCGGCGCATCCGGAAAACCTGCAGGACCTGATCCGCTGCCTGCGGCAGACCGACGCCGAGCTCGGGCTGGCGTTCGACGGCGACGGCGACCGGCTCGGCGTCGTGACCAAGGACGGTCGCATCGTGTATCCGGACCGGCAACTGATGCTGTTCGCGCGCGGCGTACTGGCCGCCCGCCCCGGCGCGGAGATCGTCTTCGACGTCAAGTGCTCGCGCCATCTGGCCGCACAGATTCGCGCCGCCGGCGGCAAACCGACGATGTGGCGCACCGGGCATTCGCTGATCAAGGCCAAATTGAAGGAGAGCGGCGCGCCGCTCGCCGGCGAGATGAGCGGCCACATCTTTTTCAACGATCGCTGGTATGGCTTCGACGATGCGCTGTACGCCGGCGCGCGGCTGCTGGAGATTCTGGCGCGCGAACGCGATCCGTCGGCCGTGCTCAACGCCTTGCCGGATGCGGCGAGCACGCCCGAGTTGCACCTGAAGACCGCCGAGGGCGAGAACTTCGCGCTGGTCGAGCGGCTGAAGTCGGAGGCGAAGTTCGCCGCCGCACGCGAAGTGATCACGATCGACGGCGTACGCGTCGAATACGACGACGGCTTCGGACTCGCCCGGCCGTCGAACACCACACCGGTCGTAGTCCTGCGCTTCGAAGCCGATTCGCCGCAGGCGCTGGCCCGCATCCAGGCCGATTTCCGCCGCGCGCTGCTGGCGGTGAAGCCAGACGCCGAACTGCCGTTCTGATCGTTGCGCGGGCGACGCCGAGCGCCCGTTCCCCGCTCCTCGATGTCCGACGCGCTGCGCGTGCTGATCGTCAAGACCTCGTCGATGGGCGATGTCATCCATGCGTTGCCGGTGGCGAGCGACGTCGCGCGCGCGTTGCCCGGCGCGACGATCGACTGGGTGGTCGAGGAGAGTTTCGCCGCGCTGCCGCGGTTGCATCCGGCCGTCGCGCGCGTGGTGCCGATCGCGCTGCGCCGCTGGCGCGGCGCGCTTGCGCGCCCGTCCACGTGGCGCGAGCTGCGCGCGGCGCGCCGCGCGTT
>DATLZG010000529.1:0-3648 GCA_035574095.1 Burkholderiaceae bacterium
GGTCTGGGACGTGCGCGTCGGCAGCGGCGGCGCTCTACCGAATGCCTTCACGGTGACGCGCTAAGCGCGCGTCACCAAGAGAAACGGGCCTGCATCGCTGCAGGCCCGCCGGTGTTTGGCGCGCCCGGCAGGATTCGAACCCACGACCCCTTGGTTCGTAGCCAAGTACTCTATCCAACTGAGCTACGGGCGCGACGGCGCGAAGTTTAACTCAACCGACGAACTCTGCGGTGCGCTCGCTCAGCTCCTGCAGCAGCGTCGTCATCGATGCCACGGGCGTAGCCTCATTGCGCTTCCAGCTTGATCGACTTGGCGATCGCACGAAAACGCGCGACTTGCGCTTCGCATTTCCGTGCGGCGTCACCCACCGACAGCGGCGTGGCAACCATCAGGCCCTGCTCCTCCAACTTGCTGCGCACGCCGGGATCCGCGAGCGTGGCGGACAGTGCCTTGTTCAGCGCCGCGACGATCGGCTCCGGCGTGTCTTTGCGGACGAAGTAGCCGGTCCAGATGTTGAACGCGAAATCCTTGATCTGCTTGCTGTCGTTGATGCTCGGGTAGGACTTCAGAAACGGCACCTCGACCTTGCCCGCGGGCGCCAGCGTGCCGAGGATCTTCAACCGCCCTTGATCGGCCAGCCCGACGGTCTGCGCGCCGACGACCAGGATCGCGAAGTCGACTTGCTCGCCGCCCATGTCCAGCAGCAGCGGCGCCATGCCCTTGTACGGAACATGCGTCATCTTGGCGCCGACGATGTGCGAGAAATGCTCGCCGAGCACGTGATAGAAGCTGCCGTAACCGACGCTGCCGTAGTTCAGCGGCTTGCCTTCGGCAGCCGACCTTCTCGCCAACGCGATCAGCTCGTCGGCGTTGTTGGCGGGCAGGCCCTTACGTGCGACCACCGCGATCGGGGCCACGCCGATCATCTGCGCGAGGCAAAAGTCCTCCAATTTGAACTTTACGGAAGTCATCGCCAGAGGCGCCAAGATCAGTTCATTCGGCGACCCTTGAAACGCCAGATGGCCGTCGGCCGGCAAGGCGAGCACGCGCTGCGCGGCGATCGCGCCGCTCGCTCCGCCGAGGTTTTCGACGATCACCTGCTGTCCCAGTTGTTTGGCGAGCGCCGGCGCCACGATGCGGGCGATCACGTCCGACAGCCCACCCGCAGGCTACGGCACCATCAAACTGACGACTTGGTCGGATGGGTCTGCGCGACGGCCGAGCCTGCGACCAGCGCGAACGCGGCCCGCGCGAGCGCGCCAACTTAACGTAACCGCTTCATGTCACCCCCTGACAGTGCATGCGACGCCATTGCATTGCGCGCCGAGACAGCCGATTGGCGCCGACGAGCTGCGCGCCAGCGGCCGCCAGATGCGGCGCGGCGAAACGGGCGTGATCCGGATCGGCCTCGGTTCCGGCCCCGGAGCGATGCTGATGACGCCGCTGCTGCTGCAGATGGCGCAACGACACCCGCGGGTGCGCGTCGAGGTCGCGCGCGCGGGCACCGGTCTGCTGGTGCAGTCCTTGCGCGAGCGCAAGCTCGACGCGCTGGTGGTCGACGTCCGTTCGCTGGTGCCGGCGCCCGATCTGCGCGTCGAGGCGCTGCAGCAGATGCGCGGCGCGTTCATGTGCCGGCGCGGCCATCCGCTGACGCGCATGCGCGGCGGCGTGACCTTCGAGGCCGTGCAGCGCTATCCGCTGGCGTCCACGCCATTGAGCGACGAGGTGGCGCGCATACTAATGGAGCGTTACGGGCCGCGCGCGCATCCGGCGCTGTGTGTGACCTTACGCTGCGACGAGATCCCGAGTCTGGTCGAAGTCGCACGCCACAGCGACGCGGTGGTGCTGGCGATTCGCGCCGCGGCTCCCGATCTGGTCGAGGTGAACATGAAGCCGGCGCTCGACGCCAGCGCCCGTTTCGGCCTCGTCACGCTGGCCGGCCGCACCGAGGCACCGGCGCTGCCGCTCGTGCGGCAGATGATGCAGCAACTGCTGCACGACTGAGCGGCGGGCGGCGGTCCGCTGCCGTCGGCGAGCGCCGCGCATTGCCACGCCGCGGCACGCAACTTCACGCGGAGCTGGGATCGCCTCGACCTTGTCGCGCTTGATCAACTTGTTGACGCTGTCGCCTTGGCCGGATCGGGCTCCTCAGTGGCCGGCAGCATCAGGCCGACCTTCACTTTCTCAGGTGTGGCGCGACATGAAACTGACGACTGCGGCGATCAATTGTTCGGGCCGATCACGATGCGGCGAATGACGGCAGTCGGCGAGCTCCAGCAGCTCGGTGCCCGGAACGCGGCGCGCGATGCCGCGAATCTGCTCCAGCGTTCCGTACTCGTCGTCGAGCCCCTGCACGGCGAGCAGCGGGCAGCGGATCGAGGCGAGTTCGGCTTCGATCGACCAGTGGCGAAACGGCGGGTGCAGCCAAATGTCGTTCCAGCCCCAGAAGGCGGAATCGGGATCGTCGTGATACTTGGCGAGCCGTTCGCGCAGATCGCTTTCGAGGTACGCGGTGCGTGCCTTGGCGATGCTCTCGATCGACAAATCTTCGACCATGATGTGCGGCGCCAGCACGATCGCGCCGGCCAATGCAGCGGGAAAGCGCGCCGCGTACAGCAGCGCGATCGAGCCGCCGTCGCTGTGACCGAACAGCCACAGCCGTTCCCGCGCGCCCTCGATGCCGAGCGCCTCCAGCAGCGCCGGCAGCACCTCATGCGCCTGCCGGTGCATGAAGTCCAGATCCCAGGCTTCGTCGGCGGCGCGCGGTGTCGAGCGCCCGTAGCCGGGGCGCGAATACACCAGCCCGCGGCAACCGGCGGCCGTGCACAGCCGTTGCGGAAAGTCCTTCCACATCGCCAGCGAGCCGAGCCCCTCATGCAGAAAGACGATCAACGGCGCGGCACGGCGTTCGGGCGCGATCCACGCGTGCTCGATGCGAACGCGGCGGCCGGCCCAATCGATGTCGACGAAGCGCTCGCTCATCGCTGGGCCAGTTCGCGCTCGCGCAGCTTGAAGCGCTGGATCTTACCGGTCGCGGTCTTCGGCAGCTCGGCGACGAACTCGATCACGCGCGGATACTTGTACGGCGCCAGCCGATCCTTGACGAACGCCTTCAGTTCCGCATCGGTCGCCGCGGCGCCCGGTTTCAGCACCACGAAGGCCTTCGTCTTGGTCAGGCCGTCGGCGTCCGGCACGCCGATCACCGCCGTTTCCAGCACCGCCGGGTGCTGCACCAACGTGGCTTCGACCTCGAACGGGCTGACATAGATGCCGCTCACCTTCAGCATGTCGTCGCTGCGGCCGGCATAGGTGTACGAGCCGTCCGCGTTGCGCACTTACTTGTCGCCGCTCTTGGTCCAGCCGCCTTGAAACGTCTCGCGCGTCTTGGCGCGGTTGCCCCAGTACATCATCGCCGCCGACGGACCGCGGATGTACAGATCGCCCGGTTCGCCATCGGGCACCGGCTTGCCGTCCTCGCCACGCAGCTCGATGTCGTAGCCCGGCACCGGCCAGCCGGTCGTGCCGTAGCGCACTCGATCCGGGCGATTGGACAGGAAAATGTGCAGCATCTCAGTGGAGCCGATGCCGTCGACGATGTCTACTCCGAAATGCGCTCTGAAGCGTTCGCCGATTTCCGCCGGCAGCGCC
>DATLZG010000530.1:0-4728 GCA_035574095.1 Burkholderiaceae bacterium
ACCGCGCAGGCGCTGAACTTCAATCGCGGACTGTCGCTGCACGGTCGCGTCACGACGCCGTACCCGCTGTGGGACGGCACCAACCGGGTGCTGGTGGCGTATGCGCCGTGTCAGGTCACGAAAAACGGTGTGGTGGTGTCCTGCGCCACGTTGACGCCCGAGGAGATCGCGCGTCTGTCCGATCGCAATCGGCTCGCCGCCGACGTCGCCGCCGATCCGGTGCAGGACAACGTGCGGCCCTCCTATGCGATCTACATGTTCGACCCGGCGCAGCAGACCTTCCTGATCGTCGCCGCGCCGCCGCCGGGCTTCATGTACACCGATCCGATCGCGCTGCAGGCGCGGCCCGAACCGAACGCCGCCGATCCGACCAGTGTGGACGGCGCGCTCGCCGCGCAGGGGCTGGGCTTGATCGAAGTGCGCAGCATCTACGACACCGACGGCTTGCAGCGCATGGGCGAGCCGGTGTTCGCCGCCGCCGATCTGCCGGCCGGTTGCACCGAAGGCATCGCCAAGATGGCGCCGACCGATCCGCTCGACACGCGCCCGCAGATCGCGAACCTCGTGCGCATGAAAGATCCGGCCGACAGCGCCTATCGCTGCGCGCCGACGCGCTTCGTGCGCGCCACGCGCGCCGCGCCGCCGATGGCCAACACGATGGGCGTGCGCGGCGCGCTCGGCGAAACCGACTTCGAGCCGCAGCAGATCCTCGGCTACGCGCCGATCGAACCGGACGGCTCGTTCAAGCTGCAGGTGCCGGCCGACGTGCCGCTGGCGCTGACGATCACCGATGCCTACGGCCGCGGCTTCCAGACCCACCTGAACTGGATCCAGGTGCGGCCCGGCGAACGGCGCACCTGCATGGGTTGCCACAGCCCGCGCCGCGGCGCCTCGATCAACAGCGGCACGACGGTCAACACGCTGCCGGCGTCACTGAATCCGACGCTCGCCAGCCAGCATCAGGCGGGCGAGACGATGGCCTCGCTGCGCACGCGCGTCGACCCGACGGCGTTGAACCTCAAGCCGCACATGGAGTTCGTCGACGTGTGGGCCGACACCTCTCGTCCGGGGGTCACCGCGCGCGCGCCGATCACGATCCGCTACACCGGCAACCCGAATCCGGCCGACGACTTGCAGACGCCGGCGCCGACCAACGGCTTCATCAACTATCCGACGCACATCCAGCCGCTGTGGACGCGCGATCGCGGCGCCAACACATGCACCAACTGCCACAACGATCCGGCGCGGCTCGACCTGCGCGCCAACACGGCCGGTACCGGACGGCTCGTCTCGTACGAAGAGCTGGTGCTCGGCGATCCGGTGATCGACCCGGTGACGGGACTTCCGGTCACGCGCATCGAAGACGGGCAGCCGGTGGTGGTGCGCGGAGCCGCCTTGGTGGAAACGAGCGCCGGCGGTGCGCGCGGCCTGGCGCGGTCGAGCCGCCTGACCGAGATCATGTTCGGCGAGACCTTGAAGGCGAGCGCGGAGGCGCGCACCGCGCATCCGACGCCCACGTCGCCGAACCACGCGACGATGCTGAACGCCGCCGAGAAGCGGCTGCTCGCCGAGTGGATCGATCTGGGCGGCGTGTACTTCAACGATCTGAGCAACGGCGGCAGCGGCGTGCGCCTCAGCACGCTCAGCCAACAGACCTTCGCCACGCAGGTGCAGCCGATCCTGCGCGCGCAGTGCGCGATGTGCCATCAACCGGGCGGCACCGACGGCACCGCCACCGGCCAGTCGTTCCTGCGCAACCGCTTCGTGCTGACCGGCAGCCTCGAGGGCGACTACAACGTCACGCTGTCGATGATCTCCAACACCTGCCAGCCGGCCTCCAACTACCTGTTGTCGCGGCCCTCCACCGTGCCGCACCCGGCCGGCGCCACCGGCCAGACGACGGCCGTGCTGCCGGTGGGCAGCGCCGGGTACAACGCGATCGCGAGCTGGATCTCGACCGGCTGTACGCCATGACGTTCGTTGCGCGCTTCGCACACAAGGCGCGCGCAGCCCTCGGCTGCGGCGCCTTTGTGTTTCTGCTGGGCGGCTGCGGCTCCGGTGCCGACCCGCTGGACAACCCGCCGACGGTCAGCAACCCGCCGAGCACCGGCGGCCAGAAGCTTTCGTTCGCCTACTTCCAGCGCTGCATCAACCCGATCTTCAACACGGTGCTGGGCAACAACACCTGCGCTTCCTCGGGGTGCCACGACAGCCGCGACGGCACCGGCGGCGCGCTGCGCATCGTGCCGAACGCGGCGACGATCGACGTGACCAACCCCGCCAATACGCCGGACGTCATCCGCGCCACCGACATGTACCGCAACTTCTATTCGGCGCAGGGCATGACGCTGCTCAGCTCGCCGGCCGACAGCCGACTGCTGACCAAGCCGCTGGTGCGCGGCGTGCTTCACGGCGGCGGGCAGATCTTTTCTGGCGATCAGGATCCGAACGTGCGGTTCATCCTTTACTGGATCAGCAATCCGGCCCCGCAGGGGCAGGACGAGTTCAGCACCGCCACCTACAACATGTTCACGCCTGCCGATCCGAATGCCGGCGCCTGTAAAACGCAATGACGCGCGCTGGCCGTCTACCGCTGCGACGGTTGCTGTGGTGTGCGCTGATCGCCTGGATGCCCGCACTGGCCGCTGCCAGCGAGCGGCTGATCGTGACCGATCCGTATATCGAGTTGCGCACCGGTCCGGGGCGCGGCTTTCCGATCTTCTTCGTCGCCGGCCGCGACGAGAGGATCGAGATCCTGTTGCGCAAGACCGACTGGTACAAGGTGCGCACCGAGGCGGGCCGCGAAGGTTGGGTGCATCGCTCGCAACTGGAGACCACGCTCACGGAAGCGGGCGCGCGCAAGACGTTTCGCGAGATCGCGCTCGACGACTATCTGCGCCGGCGCCTGGAGATGGGCGCGGCCTGGGGCGAGTTCAAATCAGAGCCGATGCTGAAGATCTGGACGGCGTATCGGTTCTCGGACGCATTGTCGGTGGAGGCGACGATCGGCCAGGTGCAGGGCGTGTTCTCCGGCACCGACCTGTGGCACCTGAATCTGAACGTCGAGCCGTGGTCCGACCGGCGGCTGTCGCCGTTCTTCGGCATCGGCTTCGGCAAGTTCCAGAACATTCCGAACCAGAGTCTGGTCAGCGCCCTGCCCACCGACGCCAAGCTGGCCGGCGGCATGGTCGGCCTGCGCTACTACCTGACCGACCGCTTCGTCGCGCGGGTGGACTACTCGATCTACACCGCGTACGTGGCGGACACGCGCAGCATCGAATACCGGGCCGTCACGGCCGGACTGTCGTTCTTCTTCTGACGGCCTGACTTATGCGTCCCTTCCGTTTCGCATCGTTCTTTCTTCTAGCGCTGCCGGCGGCCGTACTGGCGCAGGCGCAGCCGCCGGCCAACGAGCAGGTGATCCAGCCGCAGGTCGATCGGCGCGTGGTCAAACTGCCGAAGTTCCCGTCCAAAGACTTCGAGTTCGGGCTGTTCGCCGGCACCTACGCGACCGAGAACTTCGGTTCCAGCACGATCTACGGCGCGCGTCTCGGTTACCACATCAGCGAGGACATCTTCGTCGAAGCGGCATACGGCCGCACCGAGGTGAGCGACGAGAACTTTCGCCAGATCCTGCCGGGGGGCGTCTTCCCGCAGCCGAAGGAAACCCTGTCGTATTACAACCTCTCGGCCGGCTACAACATCCTGCCGGGCGAGGTGTTCATCGGCAAGAGCATCGCGAAAGCGTCCGCGCTGTATCTGATCGGCGGCATCGGCAGCACCAGCTTCCTCGAGCAGCGCAAACAGACGATCAACTTCGGGCTCGGACTGCGCGTGCTCCTCAAGGATTGGGCGGCACTGCAGGTCGATTTCCGCGACCACGTCTTTTCGCTCGACCTGCTCGGCCGGCGCCAGAACACGCACAACCTGGAGCTGTCCGCCGGCGTCACGATTTTCTTCTGAAGGGAGTGACAAGGATGTATTGGCAACCGAGCGCGGGAAGCGGAACACCGCGCCGCGCGCGCAGCTTCGGATCCCTTGCGCTGCTCGGGATCGCGGCCCTGGTACTGGCCGCGGCCGACGCAGCGGCGAACGTCGCACCGGCGCAGCCGGCGCCCGACTTCGCGCTGAAGACTCTGGCCGGCCCCAACCTGCGCTTGAAGGAGCAACGCGGGCAAGTGGTGATGGTGAACTTCTGGGCCACCTGGTGCGGACCGTGCCGGGTCGAAATGCCGCACCTGAACAAGCTGTACGAGAAGTACCGCCCGGCGGGCTTCCAACTGCTGGGCGTGAACATCGACGACGATCCGCTGCAGGCGCAGCAGCTCGCCGCCAAGCTCGGCCTGCGCTTTCCGGTGCTGCTCGACACGGACAAGAAGGTGAGTCGGTTGTACGACCTGACCACGATGCCGTCGACGGTACTGATCGACCGCGACGGCAAGGTCCGCTACGTGCATCGCGGCTACCGCAACGGCCTCGAGGAGATGTACGAGCGGCAGATCCGGGAGCTGCTGAAAGAATGAGCGAGAAGACGTTCGCCCGCGGCCGCCGGGCGGCAGTCGCGCTGCTGCTCGCATCTGCGCTGGCCGGTTGCAGCATCCAGCCCTGGGTCAAGCCGTACGAGCGCGAGCGCCTGGCCGATCCGATCATGAGCTTCGTGCGCGATCCGCTGTCGGCCAAGCACTTCGAACACGTGCGCGAGGTGCGCGAAGGCGCGCGCGGCGCCAA
>DATLZG010000531.1:0-2728 GCA_035574095.1 Burkholderiaceae bacterium
CGGCGGCGTCGCACCCGGAGCGGTCGGCGGTGGGGGCGCGGAAGGCACGCTCGCGCAGCCGGCGAGCGCCAGCGCGGCCAGCCGCGACAGCGTCGGCAGCGCACGCATCGGATCAGTGCAGTGCGCGCGGCACCGAAAGCACGAACTCCGGAATCGGCGCTTCGAACTCGGTGCCGTCGGCGGCCACGCACTGATAGCTGCCGCGCATCGAGCCGACCGGGGTGGCGAGCGGGCAGCCGCTCGTGTACTGGAAGGCCTCGCCGGGCTGCAACACCGGCTGCTCGCCGACCACACCGGGACCGCGCACCTCCTGCACGCGTCCTTCGCCGTCGGTGATGATCCAGTGCCGAGAAACCAATTGCGCGGCCACCTCGCCGGTATTGCGGATCGTCACCGTGTAGGCGAACACGTAGCGGTTCGCTTCCGGCGCGGATTGCTCGGCCAGATAGTGAGGCACCGCACTGACGCTGAACTGGTACTTCGGCATGTTTTCGCTTCCGCCGCCTACAATCGGCGCGCCCGCTAGGAGAGATCGGTCATGGATTCTAAGTTCCGCATCGCACCCAGCATTCTGTCGGCCGATTTCGCACGCCTGGGCGAGGAGGTGCGCAACGTGATCGCGGCCGGGGCGGATTGGATCCACTTCGACGTGATGGACAACCATTACGTGCCCAATCTCACGGTCGGCCCGCTGGTATGCGAAGCGATCCGCCCGCACGTGCAAGCGCCGATCGACGTGCACCTGATGGTCGAGCCGGTGGATGCGCTGGTGCCGATGTTCGCCAAGGCGGGCGCGAACGTCATCTCGTTTCATCCCGAGGCGTCGCGCCACGTCGATCGCACGCTGGCGCTGATCCGCGATCAGGGTTGCAAGGCGGGGCTGGTGTTCAACCCGGCCACGCCGCTCGACTACATGGACCACGTGATGGACAAGCTGGACCTGGTGCTGATCATGTCGGTCAACCCCGGGTTCGGCGGCCAGGCCTTCATCCCGCAGGCGCTCGTCAAGCTGGAGGCGGCGCGCGCCCGCATCGACGCGTACGCCGCGGCTGCCGGCCGCACGATCCACCTGGAGGTGGACGGCGGCGTGAAGGTGGACAACATCGCGCAGATCGCGGCCGCCGGCGCCGACACCTTCGTCGCCGGCAGCGCGATCTTCGGCTCCAAGGATTACAAGGCAACGATCGACGCGATGCGCCGCGAGCTCGAACGCGGGCGCGCGCAGCGCGTCGCTCGGCAATCGGAAGCGGAGCGCGCCCTGTACAGCCCGGGAGGCCCGTGAACCCCGAACCGCTGCGTGCGGTGCTCGTCGATCTGGACGGCACGCTGATGGACACCGCGCCCGATCTCGCCGCCGCCGCCAACGCCATGCGTGCCGAATTCGGATTGCCGCCGCTGCCGGTGGAACGCATCGCCGCTTTCGTCGGCAAAGGCGCGGACAGGCTGGTGCACCGCGCGCTGACCGACTCGCTGGACGGCGAAGCGAACGCCGAGGATTTCGCGCGCGGCCGCGCGTCCTTTTACCGCCACTACCATCGGACCAACGGCTGCGCCACGGTCGTCTTCGAGCGCGTGCCGGAGGCGCTGGATGCCCTGCGCGCGCGCGGCATTCGGCTCGGCTGCGTGACCAACAAGCCGCGCGAGTTCACGCTGCCGCTGCTCGCGCGGCTGAACCTGGCGCAGCGCTTCGACGCCGTCGTGGCCGGCGACGAAGTGAAAGAGAAGAAGCCGCACCCGGCGCTGCTGCTCGAAGCCTGCGCGCGGCTGGGCGTGGTGCCGGCCGCGGCGCGCATGATCGGCGATTCGATCAACGATGCGCTCGCCGCCCGTGCCGCCGGCATGCGCGTGCTGCTGGTGGAGACCGGCTACAACGAGGGCGAGAGCCTGAGCACGCTGGCCGGTGCGCCGGGGGTCGATGCTATAGTGCCCACGCTCTTCGAGGCCGCGCAGCGGCTGCTCGCATCCACGCAGTGAGCAGCAAATGAACGACAGGACGAATCCCCTCTCACAGGCCCGCCGTCAAGTCTGGCGCGGCCGGGGAGCCTGGCGCTGGCGTCGCTAGCCCGCGCCGCCGTGCCGCGTACGGCAAGTCTCGTCCCGTATCGTTTTCTCCGCGCCTTGCCGGCGCCCGACCCATGACCGAACTCGAATTCCGCGCCCTGGCCGCCCAGGGCTACAACCGCATCCCTCTGATCGCCGAATCGTTCGCCGATCTCGAAACCCCGCTGTCGCTGTATCTGAAGCTCGCCAACCAGCCGAACTCGTATCTGCTGGAGTCGGTGGTCGGCGGCGAGCGCTTCGGCCGCTACTCCTTCATCGGCCTGCCCGCCCGCACGCAACTGCGGGCCTGGATCGGTGCGGCGGGCGAGCACCGCACCGAGGTCGTCATCGACGGCCGCGTGGTGCGCGAAGAACGCGGCGATCCGCTCGCCTTCATCGAGAATTACCTCGCCCAGTTCAAGGTCGCCGTGCGCCCCGGCTTGCCGCGCTTCTGCGGCGGACTCGCCGGCTATTTCGGCTACGACACCGTGCGGCTGATCGAAAAGAAGCTCGCGCGACCCAAGCCCGACGATCTGGGCCTGCCCGACATCCACCTGCTGCTGACCGAAGAGCTGGCGGTGATCGACAACCTGGCCGGCCGCGCCTACCTGATCGTCTACGGCGACGGCAAGCATCCGGAGGGATTCACGCGCGCGCGCGAGCGGCTGCGCGAGCTGCGCGCGCGGCT
>DATLZG010000532.1:0-4266 GCA_035574095.1 Burkholderiaceae bacterium
AAGCGGCCCAAGGCTTCGGTCGCTGCCACGGCCCGACCCAGTTGTTCGTCGGCACTCATCATCGCCGCCACGCCGGTATTGACGTCCACGCTGGCGATGTCGAGCGCCTGCTCGGCTTTCTGGATGTAGGCGAGCACTGCGGTGGCGGCTTCCTTGACCAGCCGCTCGTCGTCTTGCGTTCCAGGCAAGTCGACTTTGGCCAGCGCATCTCGCACCGCTCGCAAACGCTTCATCAGCTCGTCGCGCTCGCTTTCGAAGCGTTTGTCTTCCACGCGGCCCGCCAGCGCCAACATGCGAAAAAAGCGACTTGCAGACGTCGCCAGCTCGTAACGGACGTTGTTCGTCAGCCGGCGCTGCTCGAGATAGACGTTCTTCAGATCGCTCAGCGCCGCGCGTTGTTGCTGCATTCCCCACCAACCGACCCCGGCGACGACGGCCATCAACGCCGTAGCCACCAGGGGCGCCGCCAACATCTTGTGCATCAACCGCATTTCTCGCTCCTGCGACGCCGCGCGCGGCGCCGCCCACCGGTTACTTGTACACGCCGCCGCACACCACCGTGTCGTCGAGGCGTTCGCAGTACATCTGCTTCGGTTCGATCGCTTTCGTGACCGGATTGGTGAATTTGTAGTCCTGCCAGAACGACGCCTTCGCCTTCGCCAGTTCGACGCGTTCCCTGACGAACGGCTTGCCGTCGATGTCCTTCAAGTCGATCAGGTTGCGGCCGACCATCTTTTCGTTCGCGCCGTGCGCGTGCACGGTGCCGTCCAGCCCGTAGACCACCAGGTACAGGTCGCGGTCCTTGAACCGGCTGGTCTTGCTGGTGATCTCCGCATAGCCCTTGTCCTTGCCGTTCGCCTTGATGAAGGCGATCCCTTTCTTGACCATCGCGACCGCTTCTTCCTTGGTCGCGTACTCGGCGGCGCCGGCGGTAGCGGCGACCGCGAGGCAGGCCGCCGCGGCGACCAACGCGTGTTCGATGGCTTTCATCGACTGCTCCTGTTCGAAATGGGCAATGCCCGGGCGGCACGTCCCGGCCGACGTTTTACCCGCGCGGTGAACGCGTCTTTTCGCGGAGAACCGGCCTGGCGGGCGCTCAAATAGGGGTTGCCCGGAACCGACGTTTGTGTCGCTGTCGCCCGGATACTGCCCGGCGTATCGCGCGCCGGTGCCCGACCGTGTCGGCGGCTCGCTCTCAGGCGGCGATGGCGCGCCTGACAGCGATGCAATCGTCGATGTGCCGCTGCCCGAGCAGCCGAATCGCCGCGTAGGACAGGGCGGCCGCGACCGCCTGGCCAGCGAACGGTACGTAGCGCAGAACGCTCTTCGTCAGCCAACGCCTTGCCACCCGTCGCAGCGCGGCGAGGATCAGTTCCCGCGTGACCACCCGGCCAACCGCGGTCGATCCGAGCAGCGCGATCGCGCGGTAAACGCCCGCGCGGCGCGCCTCGGGCAAGGCTTCGATGTGCTGCGGCGTCAACCCGAATGCTTCATTGATCTCCTCGAGCATCTGCATCAGCACGCCGAGGTCGACGGCCAGCCCCAGGCCGGGAACGGGTACCGCCGCCGCGACCGCGGAAAGCAGCGCGCGCCGGTGCACGAGTTCGCGGCAGCGGGCAGCAATCGCCTCCACGTCCACGTCGCGGCGCGGGCGCCGCCGTCGCTTGGGAGTCGAAGGCTCGGGCATCGGGGTGAGAAAGTACCGGCGCGGTCGGGCCGGCTCCGCGCGGCGGCCTTTCACGCGTAGCGCGAAGGGTCAAAACTATAATCGGCGCGGCCAAACCGCGCCTCGCCGCGCGACCCCATGGACCGACCCGTGCAACTGCTCGCGCTTGGCCTCAATCACCAGACCGCCCCGCTGGCGCTGCGCGAGCGCGTCGCGTTCGTGCCCGATGAGGTCGGCCAGGCGATCGGCCGGCTGCGCGATCGACTGGCGGCACCCGACCATGGTCGGCTATCGGAAGCGGCGATCGTTTCCACCTGCAACCGCACCGAGCTTTATTGCGCGGTCGAAGAGCCGCGCGCGGCGAGTCAGGCCTTGACGCAGTTCATCGCCGAAGAAAAGCGGCTCGACGCCGGCGAACTGCGGCGCGCCGCCTACGTGCTGCCGCAGTCCGAGGCCGTGCGGCATGCGTTCCGCGTCGCCAGCGGGCTGGATTCGATGGTGCTGGGCGAGCCGCAGATCCTTGGCCAGATGAAGCAGGCGGAACGGCTGGCGCGCGCCGCCGGCGGCATGGGACTGCTGCTGAATCACCTGTTTCAGCGCACCTTCGCAGTGGCCAAGGAAGTGCGCAGCACGACCGAGATCGGGGCGCAGTCGGTGTCGATGGCCGCCGCCGCCGTGCGTGTGGCGGAGCGCATCTTCGGGCAGCTCGCCGACTGCCACATCCTGTTCATCGGCGCCGGCGAGATGATCGAACTGACCGCTACCCACTTCGCCGCGCGCCACCCGAAGTCGATCGCGGTCGCCAACCGCACCGCCGAACGCGCGCAACTGCTGGCCGCCAAACTGCACGGGCGGGCGCTGCGGCTGGCCGAGCTGCCCGAGCAGTTGGCCAAGTTCGACATCGTCGTGTCGTGCACCGCCAGCACGCTGCCGATCATCGGCCTCGGCATGGTCGAGCGCGCGATCCGCAGCCGCCGCCATCGGCCGATGTTCATCGTCGATCTGGCCGTGCCGCGCGACGTCGAACCCGAAGTCGCGCGGCTGGACGACGTGTACGTGTACACGGTCGACGACCTCGGGCGCATCGTGCAGGCCGGCACCGAAGCGCGGCAGGCGGCCGTGGCGCAGGCCGAAGCGATCATCGAAACCCGGGTGCGCGACTTCGAGTCGTGGCTGAAGATGCGCGCCGCGGTGCCGGTCATCCTGGGGCTGCGCGAGCGCGCCGACGCGCTGCGCGCCGCCGAAGTCGAACGCGCGCGCCGCCTGCTGGCGCGCGGCGAGGCGCCGGAAGTCGTGCTCGAGCACCTCGCCACCGCGCTCACCAACAAGTTCCTGCACTCGCCGGTGGCGGCCGTGCACCAGGCGGCCGACGCCGACGACGCCGAGCGTGCGCGGCTGCTGGCGCTGCTGGCGCGCTTCTATCCCCGCACCGACAACTAGAGGCACGAAATGCGCGGGCACGGGCGCGCGGCCGCCGGCCACGCCGGCCGGCGCGCCACGAAACTACGATGAAAGATTCGATGCGCAACAAGCTGGGCGCACTGGCGCGGCGGCTGGAAGAAATCGACCGCGCGCTGGCGGCCGAAGACGCGACCCGCGACCTGCAGCGCTTCCGGGCGCTGTCGCGCGAGCGCGCCGAAATCGAGCCGGTGGTGGCGCGCTTCCACGACTACAACCGCGCGGCGGCCGATCTGGCCGCAGCGCTGGAGATGCTCGCCGACCCGGACATGAAAGCGCTCGCCGAAGAGGAGACGCACGCGGCGCGCGCACGCATGGACGCGCTGGAAGGCGAGCTGCAACGGCTGCTGTTGCCGAAGGACCCGAACGACGAGCGCAACGTGTTTCTGGAGATCCGCGCCGGCACCGGCGGCGAGGAGTCCGCCCTGTTCGCCGCCGATCTGCTGCGCATGTACCTGCGCTACGCGGAACGGCAGCGCTGGAAGACCGAGCTTGTGTCGGCGAGCGAATCGGACCTGGGCGGCTACAAGGAAGTCATCGTGCGTGTCGAAGGCGCCGGCGCGTACTCGAAGCTGAAGTTCGAGTCCGGCGGCCATCGCGTGCAGCGCGTGCCGGAAACCGAAGCGCAGGGAAGAATCCATACCTCGGCGTGCACGGTGGCGGTGTTGCCCGAAGCGGACGAGATCGACGACGTGAAGATCGACCCGTCCGAGATCCGGGTGGACGTTTTTCGCGCTTCCGGCGCCGGCGGCCAGCACGTCAACAAGACCGAGAGCGCGGTGCGCATCACGCATCTGCCGACCGGCATCGTCGTCGAATGCCAGGACGATCGCAGCCAGCACAAGAACCGCGAACGGGCGCTGAAGATCCTCGCCGCGCGCATCAAGGACCAGCAGTTGCGCGCGCAGCAGGCCAAAGAAGCGTCCACCCGCAAGAGCCTGATCGGCTCCGGCGACCGCTCCGAGCGCATTCGCACCTACAACTTTCCGCAGGGGCGCGTGACCGACCACCGCATCAACCTGACGCTGTACAGCCTCGACCGCGTGATGGCCGGCGACCTCGACGCGCTGGTCGACCCGCTCACCGTGGCCGACCGCGGCGAAGCCCTCGCCGCCAGCGCCTGAGCGGCCGCCGGCCGGCCA
>DATLZG010000533.1:0-3076 GCA_035574095.1 Burkholderiaceae bacterium
GATCGCACAGCGCGCGGCTGCCTGATCGGTTCGGGCAGTCGCCCTCGCACGACGCGACGCCGGACAGACGGCGGCGGCGGAGGGGGCGACTCGATCGACGAGCCGAGCAGTCGCGCGTCAGCGCGCGCCGCCCGGCGCCGCTCGAACGACGGTTCCGCTTCGCGCCCGATCCGATCAGCGGCCGCGCCGGCGCAGACTGGGTAGCCCGATGCCGGTGGCCTCGAAGCCGCCGTCGACCGCGAGGATCTGGCCGTTGACGTAGCTCGCCTCGGGCGAACAGAGGAACCACACCGCGTTGGCGATCTCCTCCTCGGTGCCGTAGCGGCCGAGCGGAATCGCGTCGTGGTAGGCGGCGCGGATGTCCGGCGTGTGCACCTGCTTGGCCATCGCGGTGTCCACCGGGCCGGGCGCGATCGCGTTGACGCGCACGCCGCGCACGCCCAGCTCCGCCGCCAGTTGCAACGTCAACTGGATCAGCCCCGCCTTGCTGGTGCCGTACGCGGTGCGCAACGTGCTGGCGCGCAGCCCGGAGATCGACGCGATGTTGACGATGCTGCCGCGCGCCTGCAGCAGCATGGGCGCGCACGCCTGCGCGCACAGAAACGGGCCAGTGAGGTTGACCGCCAGCACGCGCTGCCAATCTTCCAAGGTGGTTTCGAGCACCGGCTTGAAGATCGCGATGCCGGCGTTGTTCACCAGCGCATCCAGGCGCCCGAAGCTTTGCTGCAGGCGTGCGACGCTGGCCGCCACCTGCGCCGGATCGGCCACATCGCACTCGAGCGCGAGCACCCGCGCCGGCGCCGCGGCGGCTTCGACCGCCGCCGCCAGCGTGGGCGCGTCGATGTCCAGCATGCCCACACGCCAGCCCTCGCGCAGAAAACGGCGCGCGATCGCCAGCCCGATGCCGCGCGCGGCTCCGGTGACCAGTGCGACCGGCGACGCTTCGTTCATCGACTTCCCTTTGGCAAATTGGCGTTGATCAAGGCCGATGCGATCGACACCGGCGGCGGAATCTCCGGCAACTCGTCGCCGGGCCCGAACCAGCGCGCATCGACGATCTCCTCGCGATCCGGATTCAGCTCGCCGCCCGCGTACTCGGCGGTGAACGCGATCATCAGCGAATGCGGAAACGGCCACGACTGGCTGGCGAAATACCGCAGGTCGGTCACGCGCAGGCCCACTTCTTCGAACACTTCGCGGTGGATCGCTTCCTCGATCGATTCGCCGGCCTCGACGAAGCCGGCCAGCGCCGTGTAGCGGCTGGTCGGCAGCCGCGCGTGGCGCGCGAGCAGGATCGCATCGCCGCGCTTGACCAGCACCATCATCGCCGGCGCGATGCGCGGATAGCCGACGTGCCCGCAGGCCGGGCACTTGAAGCAGCGCTCGCCGGCGACGCGCTGCATCGGGGTGGCGCAGGCGCCGCAATAGCGGTGCGTGCGCGCCCATTCGGCGAGCTGATAGGCGCGTCCGGCGACCGCCAGCAGCCCTTCGTCCAGCGCGCCGAACAGCCGCCGCAATCCGGTGAACGCGTAGCCGTCCAGTGGCGTTGCGTCGGCGGCAACCCAAGCCGCGGCGCAGTAGACATCGCCGAGCAAGCCGACCGGCAAGGCCTGCGCGACATCGATGCCCAGCGCGGCGCAGGCGGCGGCATCGGGCAGCCCCAGATCGGCGGAGCGGATCAGAAGTTCATGGCCGCGAAAGACGAACAGAACCGTGCGCTCGGCCGCGCGCGGTGCGAGCAAAGGCACGAAGTCGGCGGGCGTCGCGAGCATCCGCTTCAGTCGCGCCGCGCGAAGGGTTTGGCGGCGGCGGCGATGCACTCGGCGAGCACGCGCTCGTCGCCGATCTGGTTCGCCAGCAGCAGGATCAGCCGCGCGTTCAACTGCGCGCTTTGCTCGGCCGTCAGGCCGCGGTGCGCTTCGAGCAGCTTCTCGTAGAAGCCGTCCGGGTCCTTCAGCGTCGGCTCGGTCTTCATTGCGGCGCCTCCAGCGCGAGCACGATGCGCAGCGCGCGCTCGATGTCGTGCGCGGCCGGCTCCTCCAGCGTGCCGGCCAGATACAGATCGGGTCGCACGATCGCCGCCGCCGGCCCTTCGATGCCGAGCTGCTCGGCGAGCTTGCCGTCGACGTCGATGGCGGTCGGAAAGGTGCAGGTCTCGCCTTCGTCTTCGCGCAGGCAGAAAAAGCGCACCGGATAGCGCGCCTCCAACAGTTCCAGTTCCTGCGCGAAGTAGGCATCGACCGGCAGCGCCAGCAGCACGAGCGGCGCGTAGTCCGCCAGCGCGACGAGCGCCGCCAGATCGCCGCGGCTGCCGTCCGGCAACAGCAGCGCGACGTTCTGCAGCGAGCGGCCGCCGCCCGCGCCCACGTTCAGCGGCGATGCGTCGTAGCGCGTCGGCGCCGACAGCCGCCCGGTGTTGACGAAGCCGCGCGCGAACGGGTACTCGCGCGCCAGCGAGATCACCGCGTCGCGGAACGCGCGCTCGGCCGGCGTGGCCGGCGAAAGAAAACGCGTGGTGCGCGTGGTGATGCGGATGTTGTCGAGCGCGGCATAGCGCCGCTCGGCGTCGTAGCTGTCGAGCAGGGCTTCCGGCGCCCGGCCCTGTAGCACCAGCGCGAGCTTCCATACCAGGTTGTCGGCATCCTGGATGCCGCTGTTGCCGCCGCGCGCGCCGAACGGGCTCATCACGTGTGCGGAGTCGCCGGCGAACAGCACGCGCCCGACGCGGAACGTGTCCAGGCACTGGCTGCGATACGCGTACGGCCCCACCCACACCAGCTCGTATTCGACGTCGGAGCCGAAATGGCGGCGCAGCCGGTCGGCGACGACCGCGGGCTGGCTGACCGCCTCCGGGTCGGCGTCGGGCGCCATCTGGTAGTCGAGCCGCCAGACGTCGTCGGCCATCAGGTGCTGCCACACCGCGCGGTTGTCATTGAATGGCGCCTCGATCCAGGTCCAGCGCTCCGCCGGCGGGCGGTGCTTGAAGCGCACGTCCGAGATGCACCAGCGGTCCAGCACCTGGCTCGTCTGCACGCCGACGTTCAGCCAACCGCGCAGCGGGCTGTGGCTGCCGGAG
>DATLZG010000534.1:0-2997 GCA_035574095.1 Burkholderiaceae bacterium
GATGCGGCCACCGGCAGGCGCCCCCGACTCGCGCCGCAGCTCGCCGCGGCCGACCGGCAGCGCTTTAAGTTCCGGATCGATCGCCACGCCGACGCCGCTGCCGCGCGGATAGCGCACCGCGGCCGGCGTATTCAGCCGGAACGCGGTCGTCAGCATCATCCGGCATTCGTTCTCGTCGGCCGGCGCCATCACGGTCAGGTTCGGTATGCAGCGCAGATACGAGAGGTCGAACGCACCGTGATGCGTGGCGCCGTCGGCACCGACCAGCCCGCCGCGGTCGAGCGCGAAGACGACCGGCAGGTTCTGGATCGCCACGTCATGGATCAACTGATCGTAGGCGCGCTGCAGAAACGTGGAGTAAATGGCGACCACCGGCTTCAGGCCTTCGCAGGCCAGCCCGGCGGCGAAAGTCACCGCGTGCTGCTCGGCGATTCCGACGTCGAAGTAACGATTCGGGAACTCCTGCTCGAAGCGCACCAGTCCGGAGCCCTCGCGCATCGCCGGCGTGATGCCGATCAGCCGCGCATCGGCGCGCGCCATGTCGCACAGCCAGTCGCCGAACACCTGCGTGTAGGTCGGCTTGCCGGCAGCGGCCTTCTTGATCCCTTCCTTCGGGTCGAACTTGCCCGGCCCGTGGTACAGAACCGGATCGGCTTCTGCCAGCTTGTAGCCCTGCCCCTTTTTCGTCACCACGTGCAGGAACTGCGGACCGTCCAGATCCTTCAGGTTCGCGAGCGTCGGGATCAGCGAATCGAGGTCATGACCATCGATCGGCCCGATGTAGTTGAAACCGAACTCCTCGAACATCGTGCCCGGCACGACCATGCCCTTGGCGTGCTCCTCGAACTTGCGAGCCAGTTCGAACAGGGGCGGCACCGGCTTCAGCATCTGCTTGCCGACGTTCTTCGCCGCCGCGTAAAACTTGCCGCTCATCAGCCGCGCCAAGTAACGGTTCAGCGCCCCCACCGGCGGCGAGATCGACATGTCGTTGTCGTTCAGGATCACCAGCAGGCGGATGTTCTCGGTCACGCCGGCGTTGTTCAGCGCCTCGAAGGCCATGCCGGCGGTCATCGCGCCGTCGCCGATCACCGCGATGTGGTGCCGGCGCTCGCCCTTGTTGCGCGACGCGACCGCCATGCCGAGCGCGGCCGAGATCGAGGTGGACGAATGCGCGGTGCCGAAGGTGTCGTACTCGGATTCGCAGCGGCGCGGAAAGCCGGAAATGCCGCCGAACTGCCGCAGGGTGGCCATCGCCTCGCGCCGCCCGGTCAGCACCTTGTGCGGATAGCTCTGGTGGCCGACGTCCCACACCAGGCGGTCGTTGGGCGTATCGAACACGTAGTGCAACGCGATCGCCAGCTCCACCGTGCCGAGGTTGGACGACAGATGGCCGCCGGTGCGCGACACCGACTCCAGGATGAAGTCGCGCAACTCGTCGGCCAGCTGCTTTAGCTGCGCGCGGTCGAGGCGCCGCAGATCGGCCGGCGAGTTCACGGTGGTCAGCAGTTCGTACATGGTCAGCGACGTGCGCTTGCGGTCAACTGGAGCGCAGCACGATGAAGTCGGCCAATTGTCGCAGACGCGCCGCCCCGCTGCCCGCCGCCGCCAGCGCCGCCTGCGCTTCGCGCCGTAGCTCCTCGGCCCGCGCGCGCGCGGCCGCGAGTCCCAGCACCGAGACGTAGGTCGGCTTGTTCTGCCGCGCATCCTTGCCGGCGGTCTTGCCGAGATCCTGCGCCGTGCCTTCGACGTCGAGCACGTCGTCGACGATCTGAAACGCCAGCCCGATCGCGCGCCCGTAGCGATCCAGCGCCTCTAGATCGGGACCCTTCGCGCCGCCGGCCATCGCGCCCATGCGCACGGCCGCCAGCAGCAGCGCGCCGGTCTTCATCCGGTGCATCGCCTCGAGTTCCGGCAGCGTCAGCGACATGCCGGTGGCGGCCAGATCGATCGCCTGCCCGCCGCACATGCCCTCGGTGCCGGCCGCGTGCGCCAGCTCGCGCATCAGCGTCGCGCGCACTTCGCAACTCGCCGGCGCATCGGCCAGCACGCGAAACGCTTCCGCCTGCAACGCGTCGCCGGCCAGCATCGCGGTCGCCTCGTCGAACGCCACGTGCACGGTCGGCCGCCCGCGGCGCAGCACGTCGTCGTCCATGCACGGCAGATCGTCGTGGATCAGCGAGTACACATGTACGAACTCCACCGCCAGCGCCGCGCAATCGAGCACGTCGGCGTTCGCACCCGCCCATTCGCCGGCCGCGTACACCAGCAGCGGCCGCACGCGTTTGCCGCCGCCCAGCAACGCGTAACGCATCGCTTCGTGCAGCCGCTGCGGGCTGCGCCCGGCGGGAGGCAGCGCCGCCTGCGCGCAGGTTTCGAAGCGCACCAGCCGCTCGCGCATCCAGTCCGCCAGCGGCGGTGCGATCGCAACCGAGTCCATCACTTGCCGCCCTGCCCGCCGCGCAGCTGTGCCGGGTCCAGCGGTTTCAGCAGATCGCCTTCGAGGACCTTGATCTGTTCCTCGGCGGCGGCGAGCTTGCTTTGGCAGAACTTGACCAGTTCCGCGCCGCGCCGATAGGCAGCGATCGATTCATCCAGCCCGAGCGTGCCTCCCTCCATTTTGCGCACCAGCGCTTCCAGTTCGTCTAGCGCCTGCTCGAAGCTCAACTCGGCGACCGGCGTCGGATTCTTGGGCATGCGCACTCCGCTTGGGGACGCACGATTCTAGACGGCGTGCACCGTTACACTGCGCGCCCGATGGCAGCGATCGCCCGCACGACACTGGTCAACGTCGACGATCTCGCCGCGCACCTCTCCGACTGGTGCGTCGTCGACTGTCGCCACGACTTGCTCGACCTCGACTACGGCCGCCGTGAATACGAGGCCGGCCATATCCCCGGCGCTGTCTTCGCGAGCGTCGAAGACGATTTGTCGGGCGCGAAGACCGGCGCGAACGGCCGTCATCCGCTGCCGCGGCGCGACGATCTGGTCGCGCTGTTT
>DATLZG010000535.1:0-6780 GCA_035574095.1 Burkholderiaceae bacterium
GACGGCACGGGTCGGCGTGAACATGAGCTTCTGGGAGCCGGTGCGGATCGCCGAGACGGTGCGCGAGCCGTACTGCTTTCCGATGCTCAACGGTTTGCAGCTCGATCCCGGCGTGCGCGCGCCGGAACCAGGCACGTCCGAGCGGCACGAGCGCTTCGGCAAAAGCCACCCCACGACGTTCCGGCATCTGCATTGGTACATGAACCCGCTGATCTTCGTACTCGAAGTCATGCTCGATACCGGCTGTCTGGAGCAGGGTCTGTTCGATGTCGCATACATGACGGAACTCGACCCGTTGTGGGTAGACGAGGAAGCGACCTTCGTGCTGCAGCCGGAAGCCGCGCTCTTTGCGTCATTGCCTGCGGTGGCGGCGTGCGCGGCCGATGCAGTCGCGGCGACTGCGGGCTTCCCGATCAACGAGTTGTTCTGGTGCGCCGGCGCTCAGGGCGGGCTGTACCCGCTGGCGGGATGGGTCGGGCACTTGGTCAGTCCGATCGACACCTCGGTGCTGCTGATGCAGCGCATGACCGCCAAGCTGCACCGCCAGGGACAGATGTGGGCAGGCATCGGGCGCGAGGCGCAGTGCGGTCCGTTCATGCAGCCGCTGATGGACAAGCGTCAATACAAGTACCAGATGGTGTACCCGGCGCGCGCCACGGACAAGTCGATTACAGGGAGCTGCTGCCATCCGTTCGGGCGGCCGACGATGCTTTGGGGCGCGAACAAGAGCTTTCCGATTCGCGGAGAGGATTTCGCGTACCAGATCTTCCGGCGGCGCGACTGCTGTGCCGGTGCGGGGCTGCCATGAGAGCAGCACTCGCCGCGCTGGTCGTCGCACTCTTGTGCGCATCCGCCCGGGCGCAAGTGCTGCCTGAAACGGACGCCGTTCAGGAAAAGATGCGCGAGCTGCAGCAGCGGATTCCGTCCTTGCTGGACGAAGCGGCGCGTGTGGCAAAACAGCCGGATGCGCAACGCCCGACGTCCGTGCCGCCACGAGCGACCGAAGGCGGCGAGCAGGAGATGCGCGCCCTGTGGCGGGCCGCCCGAGAGCGCGCGGAGGCGCGCACTGGCGCGGCGATCTTCGTATCCCTGTCGATGCCGCAAGAGGGATTGCGGCGCCTGGCCGCCGAGGCGGCTCGGGCTGGAGTGCCCATGTATCTGCGCGGACTGCCGCATGGCTTCGGCGGCGGCAACACGGCGCGCAGCCTGGCGGCGCTGAAACCGCTGACGGACACCGGGGCCACGGTGCAAATCCATCCAGAACTATTCCGGCGCTACGGCATCACGGCCGTTCCGGCTTTCGTGATCTGGCGCACCGAGCAGGCGGAGTGCGGCAGCGCTCTTTGCTCCGCGGACGTGGACAAAGTGGTCGGCGACGTGTCGTTCGCCTACGCGCTCCGTGAGCTTGCGTCGCGCGGCGGCCGCACGAGCGAGATCGCTCAGCGGCTGTTGGTCGCGCTCGGAGATCCGCGGTGAGAGCCACCGGCTTCGCGCTTGTGGCGGCGCTGTGCGCGGCGCAGCACGTGGCGCCCGTTTTCGCGCAGACGATCACGCCGCAGGATGCCGTCAACGCTGCCAAGAGCACCCCGCTTCCAGATCCACGGACCTTCGCGACTCCGGCCAACGCCGCGCAGGTTCCCGGCGCAAGCGGCGATACGACGCAACAGCGCGGACAGTTCGGGGGCGGCAAGGGCAACCCGACGCCCGCCGGCGTGGACCGCGTGAACCAGTGCCTCGCCGCGAACGATCCCGAATGTCTCGCGGTGCAGTTGGTGGCGACAGGCAAGGCGGGCCGCCCGCAGTTCTCGATCGACCAAAACGATCCTCTGGTTCAGTTCGGCGACCAGGTGCGCGCCCAGCCAGGCACACCACCAGAGAATGGAACTCAGACATGCACGACCAACGTCGTTCAGTATCCGGGCACGACAGTGACCGAATACTGCGCTGTGGTACAGGTGGGCGCCGAGAACACGTGCTCTGTGATCCGGCGCGTGGAGGTTGACGCCGATGCGAACTATCGGTGTCAAGCCGAGGGAGCGCGCACGGTGACGACCACTTGCCCGAAGACGTTGCAGGTCGATGTTCAGCTAGGAAACCCGACTTGCGTCGGCTCCGACCAGATCGTGTTTCCGCGCACGACGACGACGTTTTACTCGTCCCTTTACAACAAAATCTTTCACGTCGAGGCTGGCTACGTTTGCGAGCTGGACCGAACCGACGGGTTCGCGACTTTGGTGTTCGGAGCGGGCACGGACGGAGAGATCGCCGGAGAGTTTGGTCTGCGAGCGGTCGTGCGGATCGATGCCGCGGCGCCACCTGCGGGCCAGCTGCCGCAGCGCATCGGCACCGCGACTACCAAGTACGCCATCCCAATCGGTGTCTATTACGCGACGTCTGGCAATTCGGTCTCTGCCGATCAGTGGAACGTGACACTGTTCTTCGATGCCGCGACCGGCTACGAAGACGTCGTCGGCCCCACGTTTCTTCCGGCGGGGCCGACGTGCCCGGCCGGGATGTTCCACGGGCAGCAAGTCCTCCTCGGGACGTGGATCACGGCCGATGCGTCTGGATACTGGAGCTTCGACAGACCCGGCGACCCGTGGCTTTGCTATGGCCCAGACGCCACTGGCGCCGGAAGCCAGGTTCTTGTGCCATCGACGGGACAACAGTTCGCCGCGGTGACGGCGCCGTTGAGCGGCGCATCCGGCTTCTCTCCCCGCGGTTCGGACATGCTTCAGCTCAACATGAGTTTCCCGCGGCCGACGATCCCGATCGTCATCACCGACTCATGGATTGACGGCTGTTCCGCTCTGGGAGGCCGGCTTTGAGACTGCGCGCGCTGTTCTTGACGTTCTGCGCCGCGCTGTCCGCGGCTCCGCGCGTTAGCGCGGCACCGAGTCCGCCGACGATTCAGGCGCAGCTTCTTCCGAGCGTCGTGCAGGCGGGCAATAGCTACACGCTGACCTGGTCGGCGACGAATACAACCGCAATTACGTTCTCCTGTAGCGGCGCGGTGTCAGCTAACGAGCAACTCTCACCGGTGCCGAGCGGGATTCGGCAATGGACAGCCACGGCGGCGATGGTTGGGACCACGACCTGCGTTCTTACGGCGTCCGGGCCTGGCGGATCGGCGACATCGGCTCCGCTGACGCTGGTCGTTCAGGACGCGCCGACGTCGGCCACGTGCCGCGTGACCGGAACCACGTGCGTGGACGGACCAGCGACTCGCGTCATCAACGGCCAGTCGATCTACCGCGAGTGCTGGCAGTACGCGCAACAGTACGAGTGCATTGAGGGCGGCAGCTTCGACTACTGCGCGCCGTTTGCCAGCGCCGGCTGCACGCAGACGAACTCGGCGTGCTTGCAACGGGCATTCGACGGCCGCTGCATGCTGTATGAAAACGACTGGCGGTGCGCGAACCCCCTGCAGCCCGAGCCGCCGAACGTCGTGCGGCTTCCAGATACATACACGATCACGCGCGACGATATTGACTCGTCCGCGTGCGACGTGCTTGCCGCCACGAACGGATGCACGCAAACGGCCGCGCGCACGTGCGTCGAAGGCCCGCAGACGCGCAACATCAACGGCCTGGACGTTTACAAGGATTGCTGGCGCTGGACCGAAACCTACACCTGCATCGGAGCGAACGGCGAGGCCAGCGACTGCGCGCAGTACGAGTCCGATCCGGCGTGCCGCTTCGTCTCCGAGGAATGCGTCGATAACACGATCGGCACCGTCTGCGGCGTGCGCTACCGGCGCTACGACTGCCAGCGCGGAGCGACCGCGCCGGTGCAGGTGACGACCTGCGGCGGCACCGTCTGCATCGCCGGCGTATGCGACGCGACCGACACGCCGCCGGACCAGGATTTCGGGCGGGCGATCACGGCGCTCGAGATCGCGCGCCAAGCCGCCACGTATGGCGATGTCGTGGGCGATCGGTTCTTTACCGGAAAGCCGGATTGGTGCAAGAGGACGTTCGGAGCCATATCCGACAGCGGCCTGTTTAGTTGCTGTGGCTCGAAGGTGGTTTACAACGCCAGCAACAAGGAGATGGCTGTCGCTAAGAGGATCCTGTCACAAGCCGTGGCGGAAGTCATCAAGTACCTGGGCAGCGTGTACATGCATGACTTGCTGGCCATGCTGCCGCAGCAGATCCTCAACTACGTGTATGGAAGTGCAACCGCTGGTGCCGCTGCAGCGCAAGGCACATACAGCTTCAGTTACGCCGGTGTGAGTTATTCAAGTACGGCTGGATTCCAGGTTAATTGGGCGGCGTTCTGGTACTTCGTCATCGTGCTCGCGGTTTCGCTGTACGCCGAGTGCGATCAAGAAGAACATCTCTTGTCTTTGAAGAAGGGCCAGAACCTATGTCACTACGTAGGACGGTTCTGCTCTGAGCGCGAGCCTGACTTTCTACGGCGCTGCCGTAAGTACAAGGACGGCTATTGCTGCTTCAACAGCAAGCTGGCTCGCATCGTGCAGCAGCAGGGCCGGGCTCAACTCGGACTCGGGTGGGGCTCGGCGCAGAGCCCGGACTGCAGAGGACTGACACTTGCGGAAATCCAGAGCCTCGACTTTTCGCGCATGGATTTCTCCGAGTTCATCGCCGATGTCGGCTGGCATTCGGCACAGACCGATCCGCAGACCGGGGTTCAGACCTTGCGCGTCGATCCGCCGCAGGTGAACATCGATGCGGCGCGGGCACGCGCGCCAGGTCGGGCAACCGAGCTCCGTAACGCTCCTACTCCGTACTTCCCTCCGAACTGGACGTTCCAGAACTGCGTGCCGCCGAACTGCTGAGGAGAACGATATGACGAGCAACGAACGTTGGACCATCGTCGCCGCTCGCCGCCGCGCCCTGACGGCCTTCATGCTCGGAGCGCCGCTGCTGGGGGCCGGCTGCGCGTCGCGAGGCAATACGCAAGAGGAGCCTGAGCCGCCGATCGAGTTTCCGGTCGAGTGGTTCTCGGATTCGCGCGACGTAGATCCTGCCGCGACGTTGCCGGAAATACGGAGCCGATTGCTCGCCTTTGGCGATTCAAGAGTGCGCCAGAAGCTGGAGTTGGCTAGCGATCGCGGCCCATTTGCGGTTGCGGTGCGGGACAGCGAGACCTTGACCGAGATGGTCTCCCGTGATTTGGTTAACCGCGGCGTTGCGGTCGCCGCGAAGGGTGAACCGGGGGCGGCGACCTTGAGATTCGACGTTGAGATTGCTTTTCAAGGTCGATTCGGCGTATTGCCACCAGTGTCGTTTGGGAAGTTGTACGAAGCTGCCTGCATCGAAGGCATGCAAAAGGCGACTCACGCGTGGGTCAACGCCAATGCCTTCGGCGGACAGCCGGGGCTAGCCGCAACGCGTGTTGCGATCGGGGAGGTCGCCGGGCGGTTGCTGGGACTGGACGCGCCGCTGCGGGTGGCGTCTGCGGTAGGCGACATCATGGGAGGCTCAGGCCGGCGTGCTCGCGCCAACTACCTCGCCTACGGCGACGCGCGAGAGAAATGTATCGCCGCCTGTTCAAGACGCCCTTGGTTCTGGCACAGCACTGGTTGCTCCGCAACCGTCAAGACCAAAGAGTCAGAGAAAACGGCTCTGGTGTGGGTGAATCCTGGTGCCGCACGAGTCGAGCCAAGCGCGGCGTTCGAACTCGCGTACGGCCTCCTGGTGCGCGACGGTCTGGGAATCGGCACAGAGCGGTGGCGAGATCAACTGAAGGATGAAGATTGATGCGTCCTGGCGTTCATTCGTTCCTACCATTGACGGCGAGCGCGGTCCTTGTAGCGATCGCTACTTCGTCGTATGCGCGGGACGGCCTGCGCGGCGCGCTCGACCCGGTGGTGCGCGGCGACGCGACGACGGCCACCGCCCGCGGCGACCACGTTCTCGAAATGCTGGTCGAGAAGATGACCGGCAAGCGGTCCGCGGTGTGGGTCGATGCGACGGCGTTGCAAGAACTTGGCGGCGACGGCTGCAAGCGCGTGCGGCTGACCATTCGCGCTCCGGGGATCGTCGATGCCCAAGGCCGAACGTTTCATACCTCCGCGGAGATGAACGTATGCAGGGATGGACCGCTTTTGCCGTCGCGTTGATCTTCAGCGGCGTCTTAACTGCGCTTGCCGAAGAGCGCGGCGCTTCTGCCGTCGGCGAAGCGGGCGAATCGCAGGCCGCGTGGTGGCAGCAGGACATCTGGCGTGATCCGGAGCGCGGCTTCCACTGGTATCCGCCGCCGACCCGCCCCAAGCCGCCCAAAGACGACAAGCCCAAGCGTGACGAAGCCAAGCCAACGACCGCGGCGCCAACCCGGCTTGAGGACATCCGGGACATCGACACGCTGCGCGGCGAAGTCAAGCGCCGCCTCGAAGCCGCCGTGATGGACCCGACCGAAAAGAACATGCGCGACTACCTCGAAGCGAACACGCTTCTTCTTCGCAAGAGCGCACTGTTCGCCGACCAGTGGCGCCGGGTTGTCTGGACGCACCCCGAGTTCGACTACAACACGGTCAATCCAGCAGCGAACTTCGCCCAGATCGAGCTGAAGGCCGCGCGCCGCTACGAGGAGGAGCGGACGTTAAGGGAGCTTGCCGCCGATTACGGCCTCGTCGTGTTCGTGCGCGCCGATTGTCCTTTCTGCCGCATGCAGGCGCCGGTGCTTCGCTGGCTGAGTTCGCGCTTCGGACTGGAGCTTTTGCCGATCAGCCTGGATCGCGTTCCGAACGAAGACTATCCGGACGCCAGACCGGACAACGGAATCTCGCAGGCGGTGAGCGGCGGTGCCGGAGTT
>DATLZG010000536.1:0-6367 GCA_035574095.1 Burkholderiaceae bacterium
GGAGATCGCGGTCGTAGCCGATGATCTCGGTGACGCCGGCGCGGCGCCAAGCCGCGGCGGCCGAGCCGCCGATCAGCCCGACGCCGATCAAAGCCAGTCTCACGACGCCGCCGCCAGCGCCGGCTCGAGCGCGCGCAAAAAGGCCGCGTTCTCGTGCGGCAGTCCAACCGTCACCCGCAGCCATTCGGGCAGGCCGTAGTTGGCGACCGGGCGCACGATCACCCCGCGCTTGAGCAGCTCCTCGTACACGCGCGCGGCGCGGCCGACCTTGATCAACAGGAAGTTGCCGAAGCTGGGCACATAAGGCAGCCGCAGCCGCTCGCAGGCCGTACACAGCTCCGCCATGCCACTGCGGTTCAAATCGTAGCTGCGGGCGACGAAGGCCTCGTCCTGCAACGCCGCGACCGCCGCTGCCTGCGCCAGCGTGTTGACGTTGAACGGCTGGCGCACGCGGTTCAGCAGATCGGTCAGTTCGGCCTGCGCGATGCCGTAGCCGACGCGCAAGCCGGCCAGGCCGAAGGCTTTGGAAAACGTGCGCACGACGAGCAGGTTTGGATACGCGCGCACCCAGGCGGTGCTGTCGAAGCGCAGTTCGGGCGGCAGGTATTCGTTGTACGCCTCGTCGAGCACCACCAGCACATGGCGCGGCACGCGCGCGAGGAAGGCGGCGATGCGCTCGTGCGTTAAAAAGGTGCCGGTCGGGTTGTTCGGATTGGCGATGAACACGATGCCGGTATCGGCGGCGATCGCCGCCGCCATCGCCTCCAGGTCGTGCCCGTAGTCGCGCGCCGGCACCACGATCGCACGCGCGCCGCGCGCTTGCGTGGCGAGCGCGTACACCGCGAACGAGTACTGCGCGTACACCGCGCTGCGTCCAGGCGCGAGCACGGTGGCCGCGGCGAGCTCCAGTACGTCATTGCTGCCGTTGCCGAGCGTGATCCACTCCGCCGGAACGCGGTACTTGGCGGCCAAGGCCGCCTTCAGCTCGAAGCCGTTGGCGTCCGGATAGCGCGCCAACTCGGCGGCGCGGGCGATGGCCGCGCGCGCCGACTCCGGCATACCGAGCGGGTTTTCGTTGGAAGCCAGCTTGACGATGGACTCCGGCGCCAGCCCGTGCTCGCGCGCCAGCTCCTCGATCGGCTTGCCGGCCTGATACGGCGCGATCGCGCGCACGTAGTCGAGCGCGGCGGCTTTCGGTTGCTGCGCGTCTGAAACCGCTGCCATCTTCGTCATCCGTTGTCCGTTGTCCGTTGACCGTGATCCGGATCCGCAGCGCGAACTCCGGCTACGCTTCCATCGGATACGAGCCGAGGCTCTTGTAGAACGCGCACACGTTGCGCAACGCTTCCAGCGCGGCAGCGACACGGGGCTCGCGTTCGTGACCCTCGATGTCGACGTAGAAGTAGTATTCCCAAGCGCCCATCTTCGCCGGCCGCGATTCGAAGCGCGTCATGCTGACCCCGTGCTGCGCCAGCGGCGTCAGCATGTGATAGACGGCGCCGGCGCGGTTCGGCACCGACAGGATCAGCGAGGTCTTGTCGCGGCCGGTCGGCGCAACCTCCTGGTTGCCGAGCACCGCGAAACGCGTGCGGTTTTGCGGATCGTCCTGGATGTGGCCGGCAGCGATCTGCAGCCCGTACAGGCTGGCGGCGTTTTCGCCCGCGATCGCCGCCACGGTGGGATCTTTCGCCGCCATCCTGGCCGCTTCGGCGTTGCTCGCCACCGACTGCTTTTCGAGGCTCGGCAGGTGGCGATTAAGCCACCCGGCGCACTGCGCGAAGGTTTGCGGATGCGTGACGACGCGCGTAATCCCGTCCAGCGTGCCGCTTTGTGTCAGCAGGTGGTGGCGCACCGGCACCGACACCTCGGCCAGGATCTTCAGCGGGGTCACGAGCAGCAGGTCGAGCGAACGGCCGACCGCGCCCTCGGTGGAGTTTTCCACCGGCACCACGGCGAAATCGGCGGCGCCCGTCTCGGCGGCGCGAAACACTTCGTCGATGTTGACCGCCGGCGCCCCTTCGACCCCGGAGCCGAACTGCTTGATCATCGCCAGTTCGGAAAACGTCCCCGGCGGACCCAGATACGCGACCCGCAGCGGCCGCTCCAGCGCCCGGCAAGCGGAGATCACCTCGCGGTAGACCCCGAGCAGCGCCGCCTCGCTCAATGGTCCGCTGTTGATGGCTGCGACCCGCCGCAGCACCTCGGCTTCCCGCTCCGGCCGGTAAACCGGCGCGGCGCCGTCGCGCTTCAGGCGCCCGACCTCCTGCGCGAGCCGGGCGCGCTCGTTAAGCAGTTCGACGAGGCGGCGATCGACTTCGTCGATCGCGTCGCGCAACGGTTTCAGTCGCTCGTCCATCAGGCGTCGCCACCCGCCGCGGCGTCCTGGCTATCGCCGTTGTCGCTCTCGGCCACGCGCTGCAGCCCGGCCAGCCTTTCGCCTTCGCCAAGCGCGATCAGCGTCACCCCCTGCGTGGCGCGGCCCATCTCGCGGATCTCGGCCACGCGCGTGCGGATCAGCACCCCGCCGGTGGTGATCAGCATGATCTCGTCGTCCGGCCGCACCAGTGTGGCCGCCACCACCTTGCCGTTGCGCTCCGTGGTGGCGATGGCGATCATGCCCTTAGTGCCGCGCCCGTGGCGGGTGTACTCGGCGATCGGCGTGCGCTTGCCATAGCCGTTCTCGGTGGCGGTCAACACGCTCTGCTGTTCGTCCTCGGCCACCGCCATCGCGATCACGCTCTGGCCGGGCTCCAGCTGCATGCCGCGCACGCCGCGCGCGACGCGGCCCATCGGCCGCACGTCGTTCTCGTCGAACCGCACCGCCTTGCCGGCGTCGGAGAACAGCATCACGTCGTGGGCGCCGTCGGTGATCGCGGCGCCGATCAAGTAGTCGCCCGGCTCCAGGTCGACCGCGATGATGCCGGCCTTGCGCGGGTTGGAGAACTCCGCCAGCGGCGTCTTCTTGACCGTCCCCTGCGCGGTCGCCATGAACACGAAATGCTGCGCGTCGAACTGCTTGACCGGCAGCACGACCGTGATCTTTTCGTCGGCGGCGAGCGGGAACATGTTGACGATCGGCTTGCCGCGCGCGGTGCGCGTGCCCTGCGGCACCTCCCACACCTTCAGCCAGTACAGCCGCCCGCGGTTGGAAAAGCACAGGATCGTGTCGTGCGTGTTGGCGATGAACAGCTGCTCGATCCAATCGTCCTCTTTGGTCGCCGCCGCCTGCTTGCCGCGGCCGCCGCGCCGCTGCGCGCGATAGTCGGCCAGCGGCTGGCTCTTGATGTAGCCGGCGTGCGACAGCGTCACCACCATGTCCTGCGGCGCGATCAGATCCTCGGTGGCCAGGTCCTCGGCGGTGCGCACGATTTCCGAGCGGCGCGCGTCGCCAAACTCTTTCGCGAGCGCGGCGAGCTCCTCGGCCACGATGGTCGTGATGCGCTCCGGCCGCGCCAAGATGTCGAGCAGATCGCCGATTCGCTCCATGACCTCGCGATACTCGTTGACGATCTTGTCCTGCTCCAGCCCGGTCAGGCGAGACAGGCGCATCGCCAGGATCTGTTCGGCCTGCCCGTCCGACAGCCGGTACAGCCCGTCGGCCTGCAGGCCCAGCGCGGCGTCCAGCCCGAGCGGACGGTAGGCGTCGCGCTGCTCGCCGGTACGGGCGAGCATTTCGCGCACCAATGAAGAATCCCAGGCGCGGCTCATCAGTTCGGCCTTCGCCACCGGCGGCGTCGGCGCGGCCTTGATGATGGCGATGAACTCGTCGATGTTCGCCAGGGCCACGGCCAGCCCTTCGAGGATGTGGCCGCGGCTGCGCGCCTCGCGCAGCTCGAACACCGTGCGGCGCGTGACGACCTCGCGCCGATGCGCGAGGAACGCCTCCAGCATCTGTTTCAGGTTCAGCAGTCGCGGCGCGCCATCGACCAGCGCCACCATGTTCATGCCGAACGAATCCTGCAGCTGCGTCAGCTTGAACAGGTTGTTCAACACGACCTCGGGCAGCTCGCCGCGCTTCAGTTCGATCACCACCCGCATGCCGCTCTTGTCGGACTCGTCGCGGATGTCGGAGATGCCCTCGATCTTCTTGTCGTTGACCAGCTCGGCGATGCGCTCCAGCAAGGCCCGCTTGTTGACCTGATACGGCAGCTCGTCGACGATGATCGCGCTGCGCGCGCCGCGGTCGATCTCCTCGAAATGCGTCTTGGCGCGGATCACCACGCGCCCGCGGCCGGTGCGGTAGCCCTCGCGCACGCCGTCCAGGCCGTAGATGATCCCCGCCGTCGGAAAATCCGGCGCCGGAATCAGCTCGAGCAACTGATCGATCGTCGCGTCCGGCTGGCGCAACAGCAGCAGGCAGCCGGCGACGATCTCGTTCAGGTTGTGCGGCGGGATGTTGGTCGCCATGCCGACCGCGATGCCCGAGCTGCCGTTGACCAGCAGGTTCGGCAACCGCGCCGGCAGGATCAGCGGCTCTTTCTCCGAGCCGTCGTAGTTGGGGCCGAAATCGACGGTCTCCTTGTCGATGTCGGCCAGCATCTCGTGCGCGAGCTTCGCCAGCCGTACCTCGGTGTAGCGCATCGCCGCCGGGTTGTCGCCGTCGACCGAGCCGAAGTTACCTTGGCCGTCGACCAGCAAGTAGCGCAGCGAGAAATCCTGCGCCATGCGCACCAGCGTGTCGTACACCGCCTGGTCGCCGTGCGGGTGGTATTTGCCGATCACGTCGCCGACCACGCGCGCGCTCTTCTTGTACGGCCGGTTGTAGTGGTTGCCGAGCTCGTGCATCGCGTACAGCACGCGCCGGTGTACGGGCTTCAGGCCATCGCGCACGTCCGGCAGGGCGCGGCCGACGATCACGCTCATCGCGTAATCGAGGTAGGAGCGCCGCATCTCCTCTTCGAGCGAGATCGGCAGCGTTTCTTTGGCGAACGGGTCCATCGGCGGGGCGAGCGGGCGACGCGACGCCGCCCGTGCAAGTTGCATGCAAAAAGCCGGTCGGCGCGACCGGCTTTCCGGGCAGAATCTTATCAGCGCAAGCGTCGCCTCCCGAGCCGATGAGAACCGTCGATACCTTGCTTGACTGCCGCTGGGTCGTTCCCGTGCGACCCCGCGGTCTCGTCCTTGCCGACCATGCGATCGCCATCGACGGCGGCCGCATCGTCGCCCTCGTCCCGAGCGCGCAGGCCGAGCGCGAGTTCGCCGCGCGGACGACTCTGGATCTGCTGCACCACGTCGTCACGCCGGGGCTGGTCAACGTGCACACGCACGCAGCGATGAGCCTGCTGCGCGGCGTGGGCGACGATTTGCCGCTGTCCCGCTGGTTGCAGGAGCGCATCTGGCCGCTGGAGGCGGCGCTCGCCTCGGAGCAGTTCGTGTACGACGGCACGCGCCTGGCGGCGCTGGAGATGCTGCGCGCCGGCCAGACCACGTGCTCGGATATGTACTTCTTCCCGGAGGCCGCGGCGCGCGCCTTGCGCGATGTCGGCATGCGCGCGGTGGTCGGCATCATCGCGATCGAGTTTCCGACCGCGTACGCCGCCGACGCCGACGACTACCTGCGCAAGGGACTGGCCACGCGCGACGCGCTGCGCGCCGACCCGCTGATCGGCTTCACGCTGGCGCCGCACGCGCCGTATACGGTGGCCGATGCGACGCTGGCGCGCATCGCCACCCTGGCCGAGGAGCTCGACCTGCCGGTGCACATGCACGTGCACGAGACGGTGCACGAAGTCGAGGAGTCCCTGCGCACGCACGGCACGCGCCCGCTGGCGCGGCTCGATCGCCTCGGCCTGGTGACCGAACGGCTGCTCGCCGTGCACGCGGTGCATCTGGACCAGACCGAGATCCGGCTGCTCGCCGAACGCGGCGCGACGGTCGTGCATTGCCCCAGTTCGAATCTGAAGTTGGCGAGCGGCATCGCGCGCATCGCCGCGCTGGCGGCGCGCGGCGTCAACCTGGCGTTGGGCACCGACGGCGCTGCCAGCAACAACCGGCTCGATCTGCTCGAAGAAGCCCGCTTGGCGGCGCTGTTGGCCAAGGGCGCGAGCGGTGATGCGACTGCATTGCCGGCGGCGGCCGCACTCGAAGCGGCAACGTTGGGTGGCGCGCGCGCGCTCGGTCTGGAGGCTCGCATCGGCTCGATCGAGGCCGGCAAAGAAGCCGATCTCGTCGCGTTCGATTTGTCGGCGGTGGAAACGCAACCGTGCTTCGATCCGCTCTCGCATCTGATCTACGCGGTCGGGCGCGAGCAGGTGAGCGACGTATGGGTGCGAGGAAAGCATGTTGTGAGGACGCGACAGGTGACCGGCGAGGCTGGCGCTCCGCTTTCCGCGACGGTGATGGCGCCACTGGCTGCGTGGCAGAATCG
>DATLZG010000537.1:0-4903 GCA_035574095.1 Burkholderiaceae bacterium
CGTATCGACGATCGTCATCGGCCCCGGCAGCGTGAATTTCAGCTTGCGCGTGGTGTGGGCGCGCGCCAGGCGCGCCTCGGTCGCGTGCACGCGACCGCGCAGCGCGAGCGGCGCCACGACCTGCGGCACCAGCGCCTTGTAGCGGTCCTTGCGAATCCCCATCTCGACCTTGTGCTCGAAGTCGATGCCTGCGACCGCTTCGAGAAAGCCGTGCACGAAGTGCTGCCGCGACTGCTCGCCGTCGCTGACGATCGCCAGCCCCGCGTCTTCCTGGATCTTGAGCGCGAGCAGCGTGGCGTCGCGTTTCGCCTGCTCCAGTTCGGCGCCGCACGCGCGCCACTGCGGCCACAGCTTGTTCGTCTCCGCGAGCCAGAACGGTTTCGGCAGGCTGCCGGCGACGGTGGCGGGGAACATCAGCGCTTGCCGTTGTTCATCAGCGCCAGGAACTCGCGCCGTAGCGCCGGATTGGTCAGGAACTGACCGCGCATCACGCTGTTGACCATCTTCGATTCCATGTCTTTGACGCCGCGCCAGATCATGCAGTAGTGATCGGCCTCCATCACCACCGCCAGACCGTCGGGCGCGAGTTTCTCTTGCAGCAGATCGGCGACCTGGATCACCGCCTCCTCCTGGATCTGCGGCCGCGTCATGACCCAGCCGACCAGGCGCGCGTATTTCGACAGCCCGATCAGGTTCGATTTCTCGTTCGGCAGCACGCCGATCCAGACGCGGCCGATGATCGGGCACAGATGGTGCGAGCAGGCGCTGCGCACGGTGACCGGGCCGACGATCATCAATTCGTTCAGCCGCTCGATGTTCGGAAACTCGGTGACCGGCGGCTCCGGCACATAGCGGCCGCGAAAGACTTCCTGCACGTACATGCGCGCCACGCGCGCCGCCGTGCCCTGGGTGTTGTGGTCGCTTTCGGTGTCGATCACCAGCGCGTCGAGCAGCGCGCGCATCTTCGCTTCGACCTCGGCCTGCAGTGCGTCCAGTTCGCCGGGAGCGATGAACTCGGCGATGTTGTCGTTGGCGTGAAAGCGCTGGCCGGCGGCGCGCAGCCGGGCGCGAATCTTTTGCGATACCGGTACGCCGTCGTCGGCCGCAGCGGCGGGCAGGTCGGATGAGCGTTCGCGAGTCATGGCGCCGTGATGCAGCGAGTGGGCGCCGATCGTATCAGCCGCTGCGGTACGCGGCGCGCAGCAGCTCTTGGAAACGCCAGATCCCCTGTTCCTGGTGCGGGTTCAGTCGGCCGCTGGCATATGACCCGGAGGCGAGCCCGCGTTGTACGGCCTCGCAGATCGCGATGTCTTCGCGTTGCACGGCGTCGCTGAAGTCCATGTCCGCCGCGCGGAATTCCGCCGCCGCGTGTGCGGAGTAGTAGTAGTCGAACACGACGCGGCAGCGTTGCGCGTCTATGGGAAGCACGCGGTTCGTCTGCAGTCGCCCGGGCAGCACGTTGAGCATCGTGTTTGGCCACAGCCAGACGTAGCGCGCGAAACCCGGCCCATACAGCTCGTCGGTGCGCGCCAGCGGGCTCGTTTGCAGCACCCAGAGGCTGCCGACACGCGTTTCGTAAGCGTCGGCGTCGAGCAGCGCACTGAGCGCCGGGTGCACCTGCCGCACGTGGTAGCCCTCGAGATAGTTCTCCACGTACACCTTCCAGTTGCAGGCGAGTTCGTAGACCGCGCGGCGTTCGAACACGAGCGCCGGCGGCGGCTCCACGCCATCGACCAGGCGCTCGAACGGCACGCCGTCCCCTGTCAGCGCGGCGAACACGAGCCCGCCCCATTCGGCCAGCGGGACGCGTGGTAGCGCGTACGCCGCCACATCGAAGTCGCGCGCGCGGCCCATGTCCGGCGCGCCCAGCAGCCGGCCGTCGAGCGCGTACGTCCAGCCGTGGTACTTGCAGGTCAGCGTGCGGGCGCGGCCGTCGCAGGTCGCGAGCGGTCCGGCGCGATGGCGGCACACGTTGTGCAGCGCGCGCAGCGCGCCGTCGTCGCCGCGCACGACCAGCAGCGGCACGCCGGCGATGTCGGCGATCACGTGGTCGCCGGGTTCGCTCACCTGGGCGGAAAACGCGACCAGTTGCCAACTGCGCGCGAACACCGCCGCGCGTTCGCGCGCCGCGAACGCCGCGTCCACATAGCAGTGCGCGGGCAGCGTGGACGCGGTCTCGAGCGGCTGCGGCTGCAGCCAGCTCGTGGCGGGCGAATCGGCTTCGTTCATCGGCGCGATACCGTCACGGTCGCGCCATTGTAGGAAGGCCCCGCGCGCGTCAGCGCCGGGCGTCGAACAGGTCGTTGACGTCCTTCTTCAGCGCCGCGGCCAGTTTGCGGCGCGCGCGGATGAACGGCGAGTTTTGCGCTTCCTCCGCGAGGTAGGCGTCCAGGTTGCCGTGCTCGCGCTGCAGCCGCGGCACCAGCGCGAGGAACAGATCGGTCAGCTCCGGATCGAAATGCTTGCCGCGCAGCGACGCGATTTCGCGCAGCGCTTCTTCGATCGACCACGCGTGCTTGTACGGGCGCACGTGCGTCAGCGCGTCGAACACATCCGCCAGCGCCGCGATGCGGGCCGACAGCGGGATCATCGAGCCCTTCAGCCGCATCGGATAACCGGTGCCGTCATACCGCTCGTGGTGGTGGCGCGCGATCTCCTCGGCCACGTACATCTGCGGGATGTTCGACTTCCTGAGTAGATCGGCGCCGGCCGTGGTGTGCGTCTCCATGATCGCCCGCTCCTCGGGCGTCAGGCGGCCGGGCTTCAGCAGGATGGCGTCGGGCACGGTCAACTTGCCGATGTCGTGCATGCGCGCGGCCAGGTCCATCAGGAAGCACGTGTGGTCGTCCACACCGTAGGCGCGCGCCAGCAGCGAAGACAGCCGGCCGACGCGATAGCAGTGCTCGCCGGTGGTGTCGTCGTGCAGTTCCGCGGCGACCGATTGCTGCTCCAGCATGGCGACGCGCGAACGCATCAGGTCGCGCTCGGACAGTTGGCTGCGCAATGCCGACTGGTGCCGTTCGAGCGCGACGTGCGCATCCTGGTCGAGCTGGGTCTCGATGCGCTGCAGGTGTTGTGCGTGGTGCATCAGCACCTGCGCCTCGCGACCGTCCTGGTGCAGCCGTTTGAGCTCGCGCAGGTACACGAGCGCGGCGTCAGGCTGGCCCGCCATCTCGTAGCCCTTGACCAAGGCGGCGAGCGTTCCGAGCAGGGTCCCGCCCATATCGCTGCGCGCGCGCTCGAGCGCGCGCTTCAGCCGCGTCAGCCCGATGTCAACGTTGCCGGCGCGGATGTCCGTCAGTCCTTCGGCGATCGACGCCATCACGTCGGCGCGGTCCGAGCGCGAGCGCGTGGCAAAGTCGCGCGCGAGGCGCGCGCGCTCGCGCGCCTTGTCGATCATGCCCACTTCGAGCAGCAGGCGCGTGTAGTGGTTTTCGTGATGCACGCGCGCCAGCATTTCGGCTGCGCTTTCCGGCGGCTTCGCCTCGGCGAGCGCTTCACGTATCGCCTTTAGCCCGCGGCCGATATCGCCGAGATGCAGGCAGCAGCCGGCGATGCTGCTAAACGCAGACTCGCGTAGTGAACGCATATCGTCCGAATTCCCCGCCAGCTCTATCGCCTTCTCGTAGCAGGCCACCGCGTCAGCGTAGTGGGCTGAGTAATAGTGTGCCGCGCCGGTGTTCAGCCAGATGCCGCACTCCTGAGCCACATCGCCGAGCGACCGAGCAAGCTCGATCGCCTCCGAGTAGCACTCGATCGCGTGCGGCGTGTCGCGCGTATCGGCAAGCACGGTGCCGAGGCACTTCAGCGCCTTGCATAGCCAGAGCGGATCGCCGAGTGCGCGCGCGACGCGCACAGCGTCGCGCGCCGGTGCGATACCCGCCTCCGGACGGGCAGCGCGGTAGTAATGGTTCATCACCCCGAGCAAGCACGAAACGCGACCGACGCAGATCATGTCCTCGGGGACCCGTTGCAGCGCGCTGTACACGCCCTCAATCAGCAGACCTGTCTCTGCCGAGGGCTGTGCTAACTCAGTCCGCAGCAGTCCGCCGAGCCGTTCCAACAGCTCAGCCGAAACGCCGGACGGGATCCGCTCGAGGATCGACCGCAGGGGAGCGTTGCTTAAATCCATCAAAGTCCGCGCGACGCGCGCACAAACACCTTGCCACGGGAATCCGAAGCTATATTTCGCGCAACCGAGCTAATCGGCCGATTAGCCGGTTTCTTTAACGCCAAATTGACAAGCACAACGCGGAGAAAGGGACGGGGGTTCCAATGGTTCAAGTTCAAGAAGTCGTCGAGTTCGCGACCGAAGAGAAGCAAGAGATCGTCGAGCTGTCCGAGCTCGATCTGGAGTGGATTGGCGGCGGCGGCTCGATGCCAGTGGACACGAGCTACTGAGCGTTTCGGTTCGGTCGAAACGGGGCCGCAAGGCCCCGTTTCTTTTTCCAGACCCGCGCGCGAAAACCAGCGGCACCAACCCTTTACCTCCCGCCCACGCCTTAGCCCGGCGACCTTCGTCGGCGGAGCCGAGCCGACCGTATAACGCTAGCAAGTCCTAACCCGCTCTGACCAGTCGCTCGCGGCCGTCAACACCCGGTGGCGGGCCATCGCGCAGTGCCGCATCTCACATCATCACGGCGCTGGCTGAAGCCCAGTTCCACCAGCCGGCCCCGCCGCTCAACAGGTCCGTTGGCGATCTCCAGGATACCGCCGCGCTGCGGCGGCTTGGGGCTCACCTCGGTCGCTCCGAGAGCTTTCGGCGGCGCCACAAAGCTCAGTAATCGAGCCACTCGATCGGTTTCACCGGCTTGCTGCCGGTGATGCGTTCGATGGTCGCGGCGATCACGCGCACGTTGTTGTCGAACGAGCCGTGCGTCGCCTGCGCGGTCTTGCCGTTCGC
>DATLZG010000538.1:0-3461 GCA_035574095.1 Burkholderiaceae bacterium
GATCGCCGCCGCGCCGCCGGCGGCGTTGGCGGCTGCGGCCGGCGCCGCGAACGCGAAGTGCCGGCGGCCGAGCAGCGCGCGCGGCTGCCGGTCGATCACCTCGATCATCGCTTCGACGCGCCCGACGCCGGCGCCGCCCGAGGTCAGATCGTGGACCGCGTCGGTGACGATCACGTTGATCAGCACGTCGCCGGCGACACCGCTGCCGAGCCGCGCGACGCTGGAGAACGCGCCGCGCGCCGCGAGCCTGTCGAGCAGCAACTGCGCGACCCGGAACGTCGGCCGATCGGTCCATTGCGCGTACTGGTAAAAGGCCCGTTCGCCGGCCGCACGCGTATACGCGAGCCCGAACGAGTTGCCGACCGAGTCCGTCGGCACCGGTGCGATCAGCGCGCTCGGCCCGGCGCGCGTTGCGCTCGCCAGCGCAGCGGCGGCCTGCGCAGCGTCTTCCAGGCGGTAGTAGCTTTGCGCCGCGCGCTCCGGCAGCAGCGACACGCAGCCGGCGAGCAGGACAGCGGCCGCGGCGGCGAAGCGCTTCATCGCGCCCCCTCGCCGGGACCGAGCTGCGCGGGCGCCGGCCCGAGCACGGCGGCGGCGGGATCGCGGAAGCGGTCCAGCGCGCGGTTGAACGATTCCATGCTGGCGCGCAGCTCCAGCGACAGCAGCGCGATCTGATCGTCGGTCGCGCCCGCCGCACGCTCGAGTTGGGCGCCGAGGCGCTTCGCTTCGGCCTGCAAAGCGTGGGCGGCGTCGGCCACCGCGAGCAGCGTCTTGTCGGCCTGCGCGAGCGCCGGTTCCAGGCGCCCGCCCGCGTTCTCCGCGACGACTGCGATGCGATCGCCGGCGCGGCCCAGCGACTTGGCGGCGGCGTCGAACGCCGCCAGCGACCGGTCCAGCGATGCCAGGCGGGCGTTCAGCCCCTCGGTCAGATCGCGCAGATTGCGGATCGCCGCCGACAGCGCTTCGCGGTTCTCGGCGCGAAACGCCCGGTTGAAGTTGCCGATCGCCTCGGCCGCCAGATCGCCGATCTGGCCGAAGCGGCCGGTGAGCGCGTCCAGGTCCGATTCGCCCTCGGCGATCACCGGGTAGGGCAGGCCGTCGGGAACTTTCACCAGCGGCGGGCCGGCGTCCGCCGGCGTGATCAGGTTGATGCTGGCGATGCCGGTGACCAGGTTGCGCGTGACGATGGCCACCGTGTTCTCCGCCACCGGCACGCGGCGGTCGATGCGCACGGTCACGCGCACTCGGTTGATGGTGTCGGTCAGCGAGAAGTCTTCGACCCGGCCGACCTTGATGCCGCGCACGTTGACGTCGCCGCCGACCTGCAGCCCGTCGAGCGCCTGGTGCTCGAAGAAGATCAGGTAGTAGGCGAAGTCGCGCCGGCCGCCGGCGTCCTGCAGCCACAGCAGGGCCGCCGCGAGCGCCGCCACCAGCAGCACCAGCGCGGCGCCGACCAAGGTGTATCGGGCCTCAGCTTCCATCGTCGGCTCCTTCGATCATTGTACGAACCGCGAAATATGAGCGTATCCACGGATCGTCGATGTGCATGACCTCGCGCACCGTCCCGTCGGCCCGCACCCGGCCGTGCGCAAGGACGATCACGCGATCGACCGCGCCGAGCAGCGTGTCCAGATCGTGCGTGACGATGAACACCGTGATGCCCAGATCGTCGACCAGCGCGCGCACCATCGCGTCGAAGGCGCGCGCGGTGATCGGATCGAGCCCCGAGGTCGGTTCGTCCAGAAACAGCACGCGCGGCTCCAGCGCCAGCGCGCGGGCGAGCGCGGCGCGCTTGCGCATCCCGCCGGACAACTCGCTCGGCAGCTTGGCGGCGGCCTCCAGCGGCAAGCCGGCCTGCGCCAGCCGCAGGCGCACGATGGCGCGCAGCAGATGCGGCGGCAGCCGCAGGTTCTCGCGCAACGGCGCGGCGACGTTCTGCGCCACCGTCAGCGACGAGAACAGGGCGCCGTCCTGGAACAGTACGCCGAACTGGCGGCGCACCGCGTCCACCTGCGCGGCGGGCGACCGCCACATGTCGGTACCGAGCACGCGCACCGTGCCGGCTTGCGGCCGCAGCAGCCCGATGATCGTGCGCAACAGCACCGACTTGCCGCTGCCGCTGCCGCCGATCAGCGCGACCAGCGAGCCCGCTTCGATAGCGAAGCTCACGCCGTCGTGGACGGTCTGGCCGCCGATGCGCGTGACGATGTCGCGGACTTCGATTGCCGCCGCCATCGGTTAGCCCGGATATTTCACGGGGGACGCGGGGATTGCGCGCGCGGATGCGCACGGCAGGTTGCGCGAGAGGGGCGCAGTCGAATGCCCGCAGGCATTCGCGAGCACTTGAGCGCAAGATGACCGCGCAGCCGCCGCGCAAATCCGCGTAGCCCAGACGATCCAAAGTGGAACGCGGCTCACTTGCCGCAATCGCCTGACGAAGCTGACGAAATCACACATTCGAGGGTGACCTCGTGAAATATCCGGGTTAGATTCCCAGGCGTTGAAAAAGCACCGCGCAGGCGGCGTCCAGCAGGATCACCGCGACGATGCTTTGCACGACGGTCGATGTCGTGGCCAGCCCCACCGCGCGCGTGTCGCGCCCCACGGTCATGCCCATGCGCGTGCCGATCAGCGCGATGAAAAACGCGAACACCGGCGCCTTGACCAGGCCCACCAGTACGTGCCGCAGGTGCAGCGCTTCGTGCAGCCGGGCAAGGAATGTCGCCGGCGTGATATCCAGCATCGGCTCGGCGATCCACATCGCGCCGACGATCGCCATCACGTCGCCGACGAAAACCAGCAGAGGCAACGCGATCATCAGGGCGAGCACGCGCGGCACGACCAGCACCTGGCGCGGGTCCAGGCCGAGCGTGCGGATGGCGTCGATTTCCTCGGCCAGCCGCATCGCGCCCAGTTGCGCAGTGAAGGCCGCGCCCGAGCGGCCGGCGACGATGACGGCGACGATGATCGGCGCGAACTCGCGCGTGGCGCCGATGCCCACGCCATCGACGACGAAAATGTTGGCGCCGTACTTCTCGGCCTGCAGGCCGAGCAGGTAAGCGACGACGATGCCGATCAACAGGGTCACCAGCGCGACGACCGGGATGGCGTGAATCGCCACCTGTTCGAACTGCACGGCGAGTTCCCGCAGCCGCAGGCGTCGCGGATGCAATAGCAAAGTGCCGAAAGCCGCGGCGGTGGCGCCAAGGAAGTTCAGGTGGCCGCGCAGCAGTTGCTTCAGCTCGAACGCCGCACGCCCGATTCGCGCCAGCGTGCCGAACCGCTTGCGCCGCGGCAGTGTCTGGCCGAAAGCGCGCAGGCCCCAGACGCGCTCGAGCACGCGGGCGTGAGCGGGCGCGAAGCCCTGCAGCCGCACCGCGGCCGCATCGATGCCGGCGGCGGCGAGCGTCTCGGCGAGCAGCCCCGCAGCGGCGGTGTCGATCGAATCGAGTGCCTCGCCG
>DATLZG010000539.1:0-2906 GCA_035574095.1 Burkholderiaceae bacterium
TTCGCCGATCTGCCCGCGTGGGTGGCCGGCTGGCAGCGGGTCGATCCGGCGCTGCTGTCGATCACGGACATCAACGGCGACGGCATCGTGCAACTGGCCGAGATCCGCATCGGTCAGGACATCGTGGTGCTGGCGACACCCGAGATCGCCGGGCTGCCGTACGTGATCTCCGGTCTCGTCGCGGCCGGCGGTCTGGCGGCGGCGCTGTCGACCGCCGACGGGTTGCTGCTGACGATCGCCAACGCGCTGTCGCACGATCTGTACTACAAGATGATCAACCCGAACGCCAGCACGCAGAAGCGGGTCATGATCTCCAAGATCCTGCTTCTGTTCGTGGCGATCGCGGCGGCGGCCGTGACGGCGCAGAAACCGGCGGACATCCTGTTCCTGGTGTCGGCGGCATTCTCGTTCGCGGCGTCGTCGTTCTTCCCGGCGCTGGTGGCGGGCGTGTTCTGGAAGCGCGCCAACAAGTGGGGCGCAGTCGCCGGCATGGTCGCAGGCATCGCCGTGTGCTTCTACTACATGGCGACGACGCAGCCCTGGCTGCGCAGCGTCTTCGGCGTGACGGGGCCGATCTCCGACTACACGTGGTGGGGTATCAGCCCGATCTCCGCCGGCCTGTTCGGTGTACCGGTGGGAATCATCGTGCTGATCGTGGTCAGCCTGCTGACGCCGGCGCCCGACCAGCGCACGCAGGACTTCGTCGAGCACGTGCGCTACCCGAACCTCAAGGGCGAGAAGTTCAGCACGCTGGCGACGTAAGCCGCGGCGCCGAGAGGCACTTGCATACGGGCCCTTCGGGGCCCGTTTTTTTTGGGGCGCGGTGCGCAGCCGATTTCGACCGGCCGGCAGCCGACGGCCCACCGCTGCCGTCATGTCGGTCGCCTTCGGCGTTGCGACAGTCGAAAATCGCGGCCGCCGCAAAATGCGAACGAACGGCAGCTGTCCGGTCGCCGAGCCCGAGACCTTGAAAACGCTGTGAGTGGACAGGCGCGCCGGCCCGCCGCGTCAGGCGGTCGCGATGCGCAGCAGATTGGTCGTGCCGGCTGCACCGAACGGCAAGCCGGCGACGATCACGATCACCGCGCCGGCGGCGGCGAAGCTCTCGCTGCGTGCGACGTCGCACGCCGAGCGCGTCATCTCGTCCACGTCCGCGACGTCGTGCGTGACCACCGCGTGCACGCCCCACACGAGCGTCAGCCGGCGCGCAGTCGCGAGCCGCGGCGTCAAGCTCAGGATCGGCGCCGCCGGGCGCTCGCGCGCCATTCTCTGTGCCGAGTACCCGGACGCCGTGTACACGACCACCGCGGCCGGCTGCAGCAGCGCCGCGACGCGCCGCATCGCGCAGCCGATCGCGTCGGCAATGGTCGGCTCCGCCGGTGTGTGCGCGGCGTCGATCAGCTCGCGGTACAGCGGATCGCTCTCCGTCTGCACGATGATGTCGTTCATCTTCGCGACCGCCTGCACCGGATACTTGCCGGAGGCCGATTCGGCCGACAGCATCACCGCGTCGGCGCCGTCGTAGATCGCGGTGGCGACGTCGGACGCCTCGGCGCGCGTCGGCACCGGCGCGGCGACCATCGATTCCAGCATTTGCGTGGCCACGATCACCGGTTTGCCGGCGCGGCGGCAGGCGCGCACGATGCGCTTCTGAATCGCCGGCACGCGTTCGGCCGGCATCTCCACGCCCAGATCGCCGCGCGCGACCATCACGGCGTCGGCGGCGGCGACGATCGCATCGAGCCGCTCGATGGCCGCCGGCTTCTCTAGCTTGGCGACGATGCCGGCGCGATCACCGACCACGGCGCGCAGCTCATCGACGTCGCGCGGCTGCTGAACGAACGACAGCGCGATCCAATCGACGCCGAGCGACAGACCGAAATCAAGGTCTTCGCGATCTTTCGCCGTCAGCGGCGACAGCGGCAGCACCGCGCCCGGCACGTTCACGCCTTTGCGGTCGGACAGCGCGCCGCCGGCGATGACTTCGGTTTCGGCGAAATCGGAGCCGCAGCGCAGCACCCGCAGGCGGATGCGGCCGTCGTCGAGCAGCAGCTCAGCGCCGGGCGCGAGTGCGGCGAAGATCTCGGGGTGGGGCAGCGCGACGCGCGTGGCGTCGCCGGCGCGCGCGGTGTCGAGGTCGAGCCGGAAGCCGGCGCCGGGCGCGAGTTGCACCAATCCTTGCGCGAAGCGGTCGATGCGCAGCTTTGGCCCCTGTAGATCGAGCAGCACGCCGATCGGGCGGTTGCGGCGTGCCTCGATCTCGCGGATCCGCTCGTAGCGTGCCCGATGGTCCGCGTGCGTGCCGTGACTTAGGTTCAGCCGGAACACGTCGGCGCCGGCATCGAACAGGCGTTCGATCGTCGCCGCGTCAGAACTCGCGGGGCCGAGCGTGGCGACGATCTTGGCGTTGCGCTGGCGCTTCACGGCGTGGCTCCGGTGATCAGAATCGCGCGGAAATCGTTGACGTTGGTCAGCGTCGGTCCGGTCACCAGCGAATCGCCGAGCGCCTGGAAGAAGCCGTGGCCGTCGTTGTTCGCGAGACTGTCGAGCGGGCGGATGCCGCGGTCGAGCGCGCGCGCAAGCGTGTCGGGCGTGGCGAACGCGCCGGCGATCTCCTCCGCGCCGTCCACGCCGTCGGTGTCGGCCGCGAGCGCATGAACGTTTGGACAGCCGGCGAGCGCGATCGCCAGCGCCAGCAGGAACTCGACATTGCGCCCGCCGCGTCCGTTGCCGCGCACGGTGACGGTGGTTTCGCCGCCGGACAGCAGCACGCATGGCGGCGCGAACGGCTGGCCGCGGCGCGCCACTTGCAGCGCGATGCCGGCCAGCGCGCGGCCGACGTCGCGCGCTTCGCCTTCGATGCGATCGCCGAGGATGTACGCAGCGATGCCGGCTTGCTGCGCCAC
>DATLZG010000540.1:0-3264 GCA_035574095.1 Burkholderiaceae bacterium
CGAGCAGCTGATCGAGCGCGGGCTGATCAGCGCCGACCAGTTGCGCATCGCGCTGATCGAGCAGCAGAACCGCAAAGCGCCCTTGGGCGAAGTGCTGGTCGCGCTCGGCTTCGTGCAGGAAGAGACGTTGCGCGAAGTGCTGGCCGAGACGCTCGGCGTCGAAACCGCCTCGCTCGCCAACCTGGTGCCCGACGCGCACGCGCTGGCGCTGCTGCCCAAGGAAGTGGCGCGCCGCCAGCGCGTGTTCCCGGTCGCCTACGACCCGGAGTCGCGCCGGCTGACGGTGGCGATCGCCGATTCCAACGACATCGTCGCGATGGACGCGGTACGCGCGCACCTGGCCGGCCGCGCCACCGTGCAATGGCGGCTGGCGTCGAACGCGGAAATCGCGCAGGCGATCGAGACCTTCTACGGCCGGGCGCTGACGATCGAAGCCATCCTGCAGGAGCTGGAGACCGGCGCCTCAGAGGCGGGCGCGTTGGAGGCGGGCGCCGGCTATGAACATCCGATCGTGCGCCTGGTCGATGCGCTGCTGACCGACGCGGTGTTGGCCGGCGCCTCGGACCTGCACTTCGAGCCGGAGGCCTCGTTCGTGCGCATCCGTTACCGCATCGACGGCGTGCTGCACCAGGTGCGCGCTCTGCACAAGCGCCACTGGTCCGCGGTGGCGGTGCGGTTGAAGATCATGGCGGCGATGAACATCGCCGAGCACCGCGCGGCGCAGGACGGCCATATCGCGCGCACGCTGGCCGGCCGCGAGATCAGTTTTCGCGCCGCGGTGCATCCGACCGTGCACGGCGAAAACATCGTGCTGCGCGTGTTGGATCGCAAGCGCGGCATCGTGCCGCTCGATCGCCTGGGGCTGCGCGAGTCGCAGTTGGCGCTGCTGCGACGCATGCTGCAGCGGCCGGAAGGCATCCTGCTGGTCACCGGGCCGACCGGCAGCGGCAAGACGACCACGCTGTACTCGATCCTTCAGGACCGCAGCCACGAAGGCGTCAACGTGATGACGCTGGAGGATCCGGTCGAGTACCTGATGCCGCTGATCCGTCAGACCGCGATTTCCGACGCGGTGCGGATGAGCTTCGCCGACGGCGTGCGCTCTCTGATGCGCCAGGACCCGGACATCATCCTGCTGGGCGAGGTGCGCGACCGCGACACCGCCGAAATGGCTTTGCGCGCGGCGATGACCGGGCATCAGGTGTTCGCCACCGTGCACGCGAACTCGGCGCTGCGCGCGATTCCGCGCCTGCTCGATCTGGGCATCGCGCCCGAGGTGCTGGCCGGCAACGTGATCGGCGCGGTCGGCCAGCGCCTGGTGCGGCGCCTGTGCGCGGCGTGCAAGCAGCCGCATGAGCCCGACGGCGCCGAGCGCGCGCTGCTGGCCGCCTTTCCCGCGCCGACCGTGTATCGCGCGGCGGGTTGCGCGCAGTGCGGACACCGCGGCTATCGCGGCCGTCTGGCGCTGATGGAGCTGGTGCGCTTCGATCGCACGATCGACGATCTGATCGCGCGCCGCGCGCCGCTGGGCGACATCGAGCGCCACGCCGCGGCGCAGGGCTTCGAGCCGCTCGCCGTCGATGCGCTGCGCCGCATCGCCGCCGGCGAGACCACGTTCGACGAGGCGGCGCGGGTCGTCGATCTGGCGGAGACCGCGGCGTGACGCCGTTCGAGTATCGCGCGGTGTCCGGCGACGGCCGTGTCTTCCGCGGCACGCTGGCGGCGTTGAACGAAGCCGATTTGCAAGCGCGGCTGGCACGCCTGGATCTGCACGTGGTGCGCGCGCAGCAGGCGCGGAGCCGGGGGCTGCGCGTGCCGCGCGCCAGGCACATCGGCGCGCGCGAGCGGCTCGATTTCTACGTGCAGCTGCACACGCTGCTGGCGGCCGGCGTGCCGCTGGTCGAGACCTTGACCGACATCCGCGACGGCGCTGCGCCGGGCTCGGCGCTCGCGCAAGCGGTCGGAATCACGCTGCAGCGGATGGAAAGCGGCGCCACGCTGGCGGCGGCGCTGGCCGAACAGCCGGCGCTCGCCGACGCCCAGATGCTCGGGCTTTTGCGCGCCGGCGAGTCGAGCGGCAGCCTGAAAGCGGTGCTGGAGCGCATCGTGCAGATGCTGAAGTGGCGCGACGAGCTGACGGCCAAGATCCGCAAAGCGGTCAGCTACCCGGCGTTCACCGCCGCGGTCGTGGCCGGCGCGGTGACCTTTCTGATGATCTATCTGGTGCCGCAGTTGGTGCAGTTCCTGCGCGCGATGGGCCAGGAGCTGCCCTGGCAGACGCGTGCGCTGATCGCGGTATCGGATGCCTTCGTGCACCGCTGGTATCTGATCTTCGGCGCGCCGGTGGCGCTCGCGCTGGCCGCGGCGGCACTGTTGCGCCGCTATCCGGCGCTGCGGCACCGGGTGGACGCGGCGCTGTTGCGGCTGCCGCTGGCCGGCGCGCTGCTGTTGAAGATCGAGCTCGCCCGCTTCGCGGCCACGCTGGCGCTGATGTACAAGTCCGGCATCCCGTTGCTCGACGGGCTGCGGCAGGCCGAAGACGCGGTGGTCAACCGTGCGCTGCGCGAGGTGCTGGCGCGCGCGCGGCGGCTGATCGCGCAGGGCGCGGGCTTGGCCGAGGCCTTCGCCTCGCTCGGCCTGCTGCCGGCGACGTTGATCCGGATGCTGCGGGTCGGCGAGCGGAGCGGCGAGCTGGACCGCGCGCTCGATCACGTGACCTACTTCTACAACCGTGACGTCGACGAAACGATCGAGCGGTTGCAATCCAAGATCGAGCCGACGCTGACGCTGATCCTCGGCCTGCTGCTCGCCTGGGTGCTGAGCGCGGTGCTCGGTCCGGTGTACGACGCGATCGGCAACATCCGGACGTAGGCGAGGCGGGCATGAAACCGCAGGTCCTGTACGTAAGCGCGGCCGGCGAGATCGCCGTCGGCGAGGCCGCGGCCGCAGCGCCGGCGATCGTGGTCGCCGACTTCGCCGAGGAAGCGTATCTGCCGGTGCAACTGCCGCCTGCCGGCTGGCGCGACCGCGCGCCGCTGCTGGCGCGGCGGCTGGCGCAGGAGTTTTCGGATACGCCGTACCGGCTGGCGCTGGCCCTGCCGCGCGCAGCGGTGCCCAACGGCTACACGCACGTGCTGGCCGCGCTGCCCGGGGCGCCGCTGGCGGCGCTGGCGGCGCGACTGGCCGCGCAGCGCCGCGAACTGGTCGGCGTATGGTCGGTCGCGCTGGCGGCTTCCTGGTGGCTGCAGCAGGCGCGCTGTGCCG
>DATLZG010000541.1:0-20848 GCA_035574095.1 Burkholderiaceae bacterium
GCCCGCGACATGGACGATGCCGCGGCGCCATCGCCCGCGCCATACGCCGAGCCAAACGAGCACCAGCGTGCGCAGCCGGCGCGCACGATCGAGCAGCCAATGGAGCATGCGTGCGAAGCTAGCACGCTGGACGCGCCGGACAGCCGACAGCGATCGCGGTCGTTCGACCGGGACCGAGGGCTCGTCGTGCCGCTGGGTTATCTTCGCCGCCGTGGACCTCTTGTACGCGAAAGATCGAACGTAAACCCTGCGCCGCGCGGCGCTGGCTGCGCTGTGCGAGCGCGCTGCGGCCGCCAAGCTGGAAGCGGTGCGGTGCCTGCCGGCGACGCCCGTCGGCGCCCTGGAAGCGATCGCCGAACCGCCCGCGCTGCCGGGCCGGCCCGAGCGACCGCAACTGGTGCCACCGCAGCAGGTCGTGGCGCGCAGTGTCGCGACGCCGGCCGGCCGCGCGGCGCTGCTGCACGCGCTGGCCCACATCGAGTTCAATGCGATCAACCTCGCGCTCGATGCGATCTGGCGTTTCGGCGGCCTGCCGGAGGCGTTTTATCTCGACTGGCGCCAGGTCGCGCAGGAAGAGGCGCTGCACTTCGAACTGCTCGCCGAGCGGCTGCGCGCGCACGGACACGAATACGGCGACTTTCCGGCGCACGACGGTCTGTGGGAGATGGCCGCGAAGACGCGCGGCGACCTGCTCGCGCGTCTGGCGCTGGTGCCGCGCACGCTGGAGGCGCGCGGACTGGACGTGGCACCGGCGATTGCGCGCAAGCTGGCGCTGGCGGGCGATGCGGACTCCGCGCGCGTGGTCGAGATCATCCTGCGCGACGAGATCGGCCATGTGGCGATCGGCAATCGCTGGTTCCGTTTCGCCTGCGGCGCGGCCGATCCGATCGACGTTTACGCGCGGCTCGCCGCGGCCTACGGCGCCCCGGCGCCGCGCGGTCCGTACAACTTCGCGGCCCGCCGCCAGGCCGGCTTCACGGATGCCGAGCTGCGGGCGTTGACGAAGCATCCTTAACGCCTAGATGGGATGCCTCCGCTCAGGGGGGCTCGGCATCATGCGAGCCGAATGGGAGGAGAAATGCCAAGCTTTGCAGCGAGACTGCGCGATCGGCTGCGAACGCTGTTGAATGTCCGCAAACCGCGCAGCGCCCCACGGCGTGGTCCCCGCCCCAGCGTGGGTGCGCGAATCTTTCGCGACGACGTGCGAATGACGGTGCAGGCGGGGATGTCGAACGAGCTCTGGAACTGGTTGCAGTCCCGCGGCTGGCGCGAACTCACCTTCAAGCCCGACCGCCGCCGGTACCGCGAGATTTCGACCGAGTGGGCGCGTCAGTTGATCGACTGTCCGCCCGAGCAGCGCGAGGAAGTGCTGGCGCAGGCGATCGAGAGCGCGGCATCGCGCACGAGCGCCACGGACATCGGCGTCGCCGCTACCAAGCCGGTGCCGTCCGACGACTGAGAAGTGGTGAAGATTTCGTCGCGCGCGGCCCGCTGGCTAGGCGCACGGAGCGCAGGGCCCAGACATATCGAGCGGATAGGCCAGGCCCCAGCACCGCGCAACGACGCCAGCGGGACGCGCAGCAGAAAGATTCACGCCTTCCGAGCGCACGACACACACTGCTAGTCCGTAGATCTGAAGGCGCGCGATGCCCGATCGCGGGATCGAAGCGCAGGTGCGGCGTCGATACAGTTCTTCCTCAATAAGTCGGAGGAAAGATGAGCTGGCTGTCGTTTTTTTCGCCGCCGTCGCGCGAGCAACTCGAACGGCGCAAGCGGCAGGAACTACGCCGCGCGGCGATCAAACCGCGTATCGGGGCCACGATCTACTGTGCGGATCTGCGCATGAGCGTGCAGCCCGGCCTGAGCGACGAACTGTGGCGCTGGCTGGCGGAGCGCGGGTGGCGCGAACTCGACGATCTGTCGCTGCGACACCGATTGCGCGCGCTGCCGGCGAGCAGCGTGACGGCGCTGTTCGACGGCGCACCGGAAGAGTGGGAAGTGCTGCTCGCCGCTGCGATCCGGCAGGCGATCCGCAAGCCGACGATCGAACGCGCGCGCATCGTCGCGTAGTCCCCGTCACGCACTGCGCGCGCGCTCGAGCTCGCGCTCGCGCAGCACGCGCCGCTGCACCTTGCCGGTCGTCGTCATCGGCAGTTCGGCGATGAACTCGATTTCCTTCGGATACTCATACGGCGCGAGCTTGCCGCGTACGTGCGCTTGCAGCGCTTCGACGAGGCGCCGATCGCCCGTATAGCCGGAGGCGAGCACGACATACGCCTTGACGACGTTGCCGCGCTCGGGGTCCGGCTTGGGCACGACAGCGACGTTGGCCACCGCCGGATGCTTCAGTAAACAGTTCTCGATTTCGCTGGGGCCGATGCGATAGCCGGCCGCTTTGAACATGTCGTCGGCGCGCCCCTGGTACCACAGGTAGCCGTCGGCATCCCGGCGCGCCAGATCGCCGGTGCGGCACCAGGAATCGGACGGATCGCCGTTGAACTTCTTGCGCGTGGCTTCGGGATTGCGCCAGTACTCCAGAAAGAACACGGGGTCGGGATGGCCGTGGATGTCGCGCCGGTGCACCGCGACTTCGCCGGTTTCGCCGGGCGGCAGCTCGCGCCCTTCGTCGTCGATCACCGCCACGCGATGGCCGGGATAGGGGCGCCCCATGGAGCCGGGCCGCGGCGGCCATTTTTCGTGCGAATTGCCGACCACGTAGTTGATCTCGGTCTGGCCGAACATCTCGTTGACCGTGACGCCGAGCGCCGCGCGCGTCCAGTCGAAAACCGCGGTGCCGACCGCTTCGCCCGCGCTCATGATCGCGCGCAGCTTCACGCGGCCGCGCACGTTCGCCCACGCCTGCGAGCGCATCATCATCTTCAGCGCGGTCGGAAACAGGAACGCATTGGTCACGCCGTAACGCTGGACCAGGTGCAGCGCGCGCTCGGGCGAGAAGCGACCCTGCGCGCCGACGATCGGAAAGCCGAAATACAGCGTCGGCAGCAGCGCATCCATCAGCCCGCCGGTCCACGCCCAATCGGCAGGCGACCAGAAGACGTCGCCCGGCTGCGGAAACCAGTTCTGCGAGGCGACGAATCCCGGCAAATTGCCGATCAGCGCCGCGTGCGGCATCAGCGCGCCCTTCGGCGGGCCGGTCGTTCCGCTGGTGTAAATCAGCAGCGCCGGATCGCTCGCCAGCGTTGCCACCGGTGCGAACCGGTCGGAGGCGCGCGCCAGTAGCGCGCTCCACTCGTGCGCGCCGTCGGCGTACGCAGCGACCCCGATCAGATGCTCGAGCCGCGGGCAGGTGGCGCGCAGCTCGAGCAGCGCTTCCAGCGCCGTCGCGTCGCAGATCGCGGCCACGGCTTCGCTGTTCTGCAGCCGGTACTCGAGCGCGTCGGGGCCGAACAGGATCGACAGCGGCATCGCGATGGCGCCCATCTGATAAAGCGCCATGTGCGCGACCGCGGTTTCCGGCCGCTGCGGCAGCACGATCGCGACGCGGTCGCCGCGTCTTACGCCGAGCGCGGCGAGCGCGTTCGACAGCCGGTTCGCGTCGGCCGCCAGCGCCGCATAGGTGTAGGTCGACGCGTTTCCCGCTTCATCTTCGAAGTACAGCGCGACGCGCGAGCGCTCCGCCGCCCAGCGCCGGCCGCACACCTCGGCGATGTTGAACTCGCGCGGCACGTGCCAGCGGAACGATCGATACAGCGTCTCGTACTGGTCGCGCATGTCCGCCTCTCGCTTGTTATCGTTCGGGGCGCAAATCATCGCCGCTCGCACGGAGCCCCGCAACCTCATGAAGCCTTCCCGCTCCCGTTTCCTAGAAGTCCGCGGCCTGCGCTATCACCTGCGCGAGTGGGGCCCGCCGGAGGCGCCGCTCGTCGTCATGCTGCACGGCTGGATGGACGTGTCGGCGTCGTTCCAGTTCGTCGTCGATGCGTTGACGCACGACTGGCACGTCGTGGCGCCCGACTGGCGCGGCTACGGCTTGACCGACAGAGCGAAGGCCGACTGCTACTGGTTTCCCGACTATCTGGCCGACCTGGAGTTCGTGCTGGACGCCGTCTCCCCCGGCGAGCCGGTGGCGCTCGTCGGCCACAGCATGGGCGGCAACGTTGCGATGATCTACGCCGGTGTGCGTCCGCAGCGGGTGCGGGCATTGGTGAACCTGGAGGGCTTCGGGCTGCGCGACAGCCCGCCGGAGCTGGCGCCGGAGCGCTACGCACGCTGGATCGACGAGTTGAAGCACGGCAGCCGCCTGCGGGACTACGGGTCGCTGACCGAAGTCGCCGACCGGCTGCGGCAGACCAACCCGCGGCTGTCGCAGGAAAAGGCGCTGTTTCTGGCCGCGCACTGGTCGCAGCAGACGCATAACGGGCGCTATGTGATCGCCGGCGATCCGGCGCACAAGATCGTCAACCCGGTCTTGTATCGCCTCGCCGAGGTCGAAGCCTGCTGGAGACGCATCACGTGCCCGGTGCTGTGGGTGCAGGCCGATCAGACCGACGCGCTGCGCTGGGCAGGCGACCAGGCGGAACTGGACCGGCGGGCGCGCCTCGTGCGCCATGTCACGACCGCACGCGTTGCCGACGCCGGGCACATGCTGCACCACGACCAGCCGCGTGAAGTGGCGCGGCTTATCGAGGGATTTCTTGGCCAGCACGGCGAGTGCGGCCCGTAGAATCGGGCCATGAAAGTTGCGGTGCACGACATCAACGCCGATCTGCATTCGCATTCGACGGTCTCCGACGGCACGCTCGATCCGGCCGCGCTCGCGCGCTTGGCGGCGCAAAAAGGTGTCGAGCTTTTCGCGCTGACCGACCACGACGAACTGGGCGGCCTGCCGGCGGCGGCCGCGGCGGCGGCCGCCGCCGGGCTGCGCTTCGTCCCGGGCGTCGAGGTGTCGGTCACGTTCGCCGGCCAGACCGTGCACGTCGTCGGCCTCGGCATCGATTACGGACACGCTGAACTGATCGCCGGCTTGGCGTCCGTCCGCGCGGGCCGCATGCACCGGGCCGAAGAGATGGCGGCGCAACTCGCGGGGGTCGGCATCGAAGGGGCGCTCGAGGGCGCGCTCGCCTACGCGGGTAACCTGGAGCTGGTGTCGCGCACGCACTTCGCGCGCTGGCTCGTTGCGTCCGGCTACTGCGACAGCGTGCGCGAGGTCTTCGGCAAGTATCTGGTTCCCGGTAAGCCCGGCTACGTGCCGCACCGCTGGGCCAGCCTGGCGCAGGCCGTGCAGTGGATCCGCGCCGCCGGCGGCGTGGCGGTGATTGCGCATCCGGGCCGCTACAAGTTCGACGACACCACCTTCTGGGCGTTGTTCTCCGAGTTCAAGGAGGCCGGCGGGGCAGCGATCGAAGTGGCGACCTCCAACCACAGCGCGGAGCAGTTGCGGCGCTTCGCGAACATCGCGCGCGAATTCGACTTTGAAGCGTCGCGCGGCAGCGACTTTCACGACCCCGGCGAAGCGCATATCGAGCTCGGCCGCGTCGCGCGCCTGCCCGAGGCGTTGGTGCCGGTCTGGCATCGCTTTGTCTGACGCTGCCGCATGGCGCAGCTGTTCACCGTCCACCCGGACAATCCGCAGCTGCGCCCGCTCAGGCAAGCGGCGCAGATGATCCACCGCGGCGCGGTGGCGGCGATTCCGACCGATTCGTGTTACGCGCTCGCCTGCCATCTCGACGACAAAGCGGCGGCCGACCGATTGCGCCGCATCCGGCGCGTCGACGAGCGGCATCACCTGACGCTGCTGTGCCGCGACCTGGCCGACATCGCCACCTACGCCAAGGTGGACAACGCGCAATACCGGCTGCTGAAGCTCGCCACGCCCGGCCCGTACACGTTCATCCTGGAGGCGACGCGCGAAGTGCCGCGGCGTCTCTCGCATCCGGCGCGCAAGACGATCGGCATCCGGGTGCCGGCGCATCCGGTCGCGCAGCGGTTGCTCGAAGTGCTCTGCCAGCCGCTCGCTTCGACCACGCTGCTGCTGCCGGGCGACGAACTGCCGCTCGCCGACGCGCACGAGATCCGCGCCCGCCTACAGCACGACATCGACCTCGTGATCGATGGCGGCGCCACCGGGGTGGAACCGACCACCGTGATCGATCTGACCGGCAAGGAGGCGGTCGTGTTGCGGCAGGGACGCGGCGCGCTCGCTGCCATCGGCCTGGCGTGATCGCCTTGCTAGACTCGGCCACATGGAAGGTCTGATCCAGACCATCACGGTCTATGCGATCCCGGTCCTGTTCGCGATCACGCTGCACGAAGCCGCACACGGCTACGTAGCGAAGATGTTCGGCGACGCGACCGCCTATCTTGCCGGCCGCGTCACGCTCAATCCGGTCAAGCACATCGATCCGATCGGCACGATTGCGGTGCCGATCGCAATCCTGTTGGTATCCAAGCTCGTCGGCGGGCCCGGATTCCTGTTCGGCTGGGCCAAGCCGGTGCCGGTGGCGTTCGGCAATCTGCGGCGGCCGAAACGCGACATGATCTGGGTCGCGGCCGCCGGCCCGGGTGCGAACCTGGCGATGGCGATCGGCTGGGCGCTGTTCCTCAATGTGCAGGGCATGCTCGGAATGCAGGAGGAGTTCTTCGTCGAAATGGCGAAGGCTGGCATCTTCGTCAACATCGGGCTGATGGCGCTGAACCTGCTGCCGGTGCCCCCACTGGACGGCGGCCGCATCGCGGTCGGCCTGCTGCCCGACTCAGTCGCGTATCAACTGGCACGGCTCGAGCCGTACGGCATGTTCATCATCATCTTTCTGCTCGCCACCAATACGCTGACGTTCTTCCTCGTGCCGTTCTATCGGTTCGGGCTGGCGGTGGTCGAGCTCTTCATCTGACGAACCGTCGGTGATCTCCGAGACATGAGCAAGCGAGAGAGCGTGCTTTCCGGCATGCGCCCGACCGGCGCGCTGCACATCGGCCATTATCACGGCGCGCTGAAGAACTGGGTGCGCATGCAGGAGCAATACGACTGTTACTTCTTCGCCGCCGACTGGCATGCGCTGACCACGCACTATGAGTCGGTCGAGGTGCTGTCCGACAGCGTGTGGGACATGTTCGTCGACTGGTTCGCGGCCGGCATCGATCCGGCCAAGTCGACCGTGTTCATCCAGTCGCGCGTGCCGCAGCACGCGGAGCTGTTCCTGCTGCTGGCGATGGCCACGCCGCTCGGCTGGCTGGAGCGCGTGCCGACGTACAAGGATCAGATCGAAAAGCTCAAGGAGCGCGACCTGTCGACATACGGCTTTCTCGGCTATCCGCTGATGCAGGCGGCCGACATCCTGATCTACCGCGCGACCAAGGTGCCGGTCGGCGAGGACCAGGTACCGCACATCGAAATGACGCGCGAGATCGCGCGTCGCTTCAACCACCTGTTCGGCGCCGAGCCCGGCTTCGAGGCCAAGGCGCTCGAGGCCGCCACCAAGCTCGGCAAACGCGCGGCGAGCGAGTACCTGGCGAGCCGCACGCGCTACCAGCAGCAAGGCGACCGCGCAGCTTTGGCCGCGGCGCGCGCGCTGATCGAGAGCGCCGGCAGCCTGTCGGCGCTGGACCGCGAGCGGCTGCTCGGTTACCTGGAAGGGGCGCGGCGCGCGATCCTGGTCGAACCGGCGGCGGTCCTGACCGAAACGCCGAAAGTGCCCGGCACCGATGGGCAGAAGATGTCGAAAAGCTACGGCAACGCGGTGCTGATGCGCGAAGAGCCGAAAGCGCTCACCGACAAAATCCGCCGCATGGCCACCGATCCGGCGCGCGTGCGCCGCTCCGATCCCGGTGAGCCGGAGCGCTGCCCGGTATGGCAACTGCACCAGGTGTATTCGGACGAAGCGACCAAGCAGTGGGTGCAGACCGGTTGCCGCACGGCCGGCATCGGCTGCCTGGAGTGCAAGCAGCCCGTGATCGATGCCATGGCGGCCGAGCAGGCGGTCTGGCGCGAACGCGCGCAACCGTATCTGGACCGCCCGCAGCTCTTGCGCGAGATCGTCGCCGATGGCTGCGAGCGCGCCCGCCGCGTGGCCGAGCAAACGATGGTCGACGTGCGCGCGGCGATGGGCCTCGCCTATACGTGAGCGGCTGAAGGTCCTTCGATGTCGGGGGGCCGCGCACATCGCTTGCGCAGCCTGGGCGGCGACCGCAGATGACGAGTGGCGGATCGCTCATCACAGCGCCATCGCCGTGGGTGCTGCGCTTCGCGCACCTGGTGCCGGCGGGCGCGCGCGTGCTCGATGTGGCCTGCGGCGGCGGCCGCCATGCGCACTTTTTCGCAGCGCGCGGCTGCACGGTCGATGCGGTAGACCGCGACGCGAGTTGCGGCGCCGCCTTCGCCGGCGATGAGCGCGTGCGGTTTCTGGCGGCCGACCTCGAAAGCGGACCGTGGCCGTACGTGGGTCGCAAGTTCGACGCGGTGATCGTCACCAACTACCTGCACCGGCCGCTGTTTCCGCATTTGATCGACGGCCTCGCCGACGGCGGGGTGTTGCTCTACGAGACGTTCGCCGTCGGCAACGAAGTCTTCGGCCGGCCGTCGAACCCGGCGTTTCTTCTCGCGCCGCGAGAACTGCTCGACGTCTTCGGCTCGGGCTTGCACGTGCTGGCATACGAAGACGGTGTCGTCGCCCGCCCGCGGCCGGCGCGCGTGCAGCGCCTGTGCGCACTGCGCGGTGCCGCCACGCTCTCGGCACTCGCGCTCGAGCGCGAGACGGTGCAAGGCGGCGGGTAGAATCGGCGCGCTCAATTTCATGGCACGAACCCAATGACCGCAGCGCAGATGATCCAGGGCAGCCTGGTCGCTGTCGTGACGCCGATGCGCGAAGACGGGGCGCTCGACCTCGACGCGTACCGGCGGCTGATCGAATGGCACATCGCCGAGGGCACGAATGCAATCGTCGCGGTGGGCACCACCGGCGAGTCGCCGACCGTGGACTACGAGGAGCACAACACTTTGATCCGCGTGGCGGTCGAAACGGCGAACAAGCGCGTGCCGGTGATCGCCGGCACCGGCGGCAATTCGACGGCCGAGGCGATCGAGCTGACCCAATACGCAAAGAAGGTCGGCGCCGACGCCACGCTGCAGGTCGTGCCGTACTACAACAAGCCGACGCAGGAGGGCCTGTACCGGCACTTCAGGAAGATCGCCGAAACGGTCGACCTGCCGGTGATTCTGTACAACGTGCCCGGACGCACGGTGGCCGATCTGGCGAACGACACCACGGTGCGGCTGTCGCAGGTGCCGGGCATCGTCGGCCTGAAAGATGCCACCGGCGACATGGCGCGCGCGGCCGATCTGCTGCGGCGGCTGCCGCGCGGCTTCGCCCTGTACAGCGGCAACGACGACTCCGCGCTCGCCCTGATGCTGCTCGGCGGCCACGGCGTGATTTCGGTGACCGCCAACGTCGCGCCGCGTCTGATGAGCGAGATGTGCCGGGCGGCGCTGGCCGGCGACCTGGCGCGCGCGCGCGAACTGAACAACCGCTTGCTGCCGCTGCACTTCAAGCTGTTCGTCGAGGCCAATCCGATTCCCGTCAAATGGGCCTTGCAGCGCATGGGCCGCATTGGCGGCGGCATCCGCCTGCCGCTGGTGCCGCTGTCAGCAACTCAGCAGCCGGTGGTCGAGGCCGCGCTGCGCGAAGCCGGCGTGTTGCCGTAGTACGGAAGTGCGAACGATGGTGCAGTCTCAGAGTCGCCGCGGGCGACAGTCGATCGCCGCGGCGTTCGCGGCGGCAGTGGCCGCCGCCGGTTGCGGATCCCTCGAAGTCAAGTCCGACAAAATCGACTACGGCACGGTTACGCCGCAACGTCCGCTCGAGGTACCGCCCGATCTGACGCCGCTGCCGCGCGACGATCGCTTCCAGGTGCCGACGGCCGGCGCAGCGGCGCAGAAATCGCCCGCTCCGGGAGGCGCGGAGACGGTCGCGCCGCCGGTGGCGATCGCACGTATCGAGCGCGCCGGCGCGCAGCAGTGGCTGGCGGTGGACGTTCCGCCCGAGCAGGCGTACGAGCAGGTCAAGGCCCTGTTCAAAAGCGTGGGCCTCCCGATCGAGCGCGAGGATCCGGCGCTGGGTATCGTCGAAACCGGATGGGCGGAGAATCGCGCGCGGCTGCCGCAGGACTTCATCCGCCGCACGATCGGCCGCATACTGGACGGGCTGTACTCGACCAACGAGCTGGACAAGTACCGCGCACGGATCGAGCGCACGCCGAAGAATACGTCCGAGATCTTCATCAGCCACCGCGGCATGGTCGAGGTGTACACGTCCACACAACAGGAGCGCACCGTGTGGCAGCTTCGGCCCAGCGAACCCGAACTCGAAGCGGAGATGTTGGCGCGGCTGCGCCTGCGCTTCCTGCCGACGGGGACCAAGGAGGCCGCGGCGCCCGTTGCGGTCGCAGCCGCCGCGCCGCCGGCAAGTCAGGTCGCGCGATTGGTGAAGAGCGGCAGCGAAACACGCGTCGTGATCGATGAACCGTTCGACCGGGCGTGGCGGCGCGTCGGGCTGGCACTTGATCGCGGCGGCTTCACGGTCGAGGATCGCGATCGCGCGAAGGGCGTTTACTTCGTGCGCTATCTCGATCCCGAGTACGAGGCGCGCGAACGCGAAAAGCAGGGCGTGCTGTCGCGGCTGTTCGGCCGCGAGGCGAAGATCGACGCGCAGCAGTTTCGCATTGTCGTTGCCGGCAGCGGCAACGGCACGGACGTGAAGGTGCTGGATCGCGACGGCAATCCGGAGACCGGCGCCACAGGCGCGAAGATACTCGCGCAGATCAGCGAGCAGCTGCGCTGAGCGTGCGCCGGCGTTGAGCGCGCGCGCAAAGCGCGCGCGGGCGCCGGGCTGGGACCCATCGGCTGCACAGGCGACGCCCAAGCGGCGCGCGGCGGCGTCGGCCGGGCAGGAAGAGCCCAGCGCTTTCAAGCGCTGGGGCGCACCGTAAAGCAAAAAGGCCGGCGGGACGCCGGCCTTCGCTTTGCGGAGAAAAGAAGTTACTTCTTCGCTTCGTCCTTCTTCTCTTCGGCCGGGGCCGGAGCGGGAGCAGGCGCAGCCGCGGGAGCGGGTGCCGGCGCCGGCGTAGCCGCAGGGGCGGGCGCGGCCGCGGGGGCCGGAGCCGGAGCGGGCGCTTTGGTTTCCTGTTGTTTGCCGCAGGCGGCCAGCACGGCAACCGAGAGCGAAGCGATCAGCAGCGATTTCTTCATTTGAGTTTCCTTCGAAGGGATGCGACGGTCGAGTCGGCCAATGCTCCGGCCGTCTCTGGGCGCGGATTATATCTGCCGCGACGCAGCAAAAGGCGAAGTCAGAGACCGAGAGGGCTGACCGGAAGGTTGTGAGCTGCCGCATCCCAGCGCCGATCGAAGCCGGCGATCAAGGGCTGCGCGCGCGGTTCGTTGTGCAGCCACAGCTCGCCGTCAGCGGCGCTCGTTCGTTGCAGCAGCAGGACATGACGGTCGTCCGCGATCAGGTACGCGTCTTCGCCAACCGGGTCGTCGCTCGATGCAAGCCGCACCTCGAGCGCGTGCGAGTAACGGCGTTGCAGCAGCTTCAGCCGCGCGGCATGCGCCTCGAACCAACGCGCATCGTCGATCAACAGGCGCACGCGCGCCAGCGCGTGCGCGCGCAGGAAACGTTCGATCGCTGCCACGGGCGCCGCTTGCGACAGCCCGAAGGCCGACAAGTCGTGCTGCAAGCAGCGCAGTACGCGCTGCGCGCGATCGATCAAGGCCAGAACGGCGGGTTGCAGGTCCGCACGCGCTTGCAGCAGCACACGCTGCGGCCGTGCGTCGTCGGGCGGCACTTCGATCATCGCTCTTGCTCTCCCGGATGCAGCCAGCCGGCGCGGTACCACTGCCATAGGCGCTCGCACGCGGCGCGTGCGGAGTCGCGTAGCGCCGCCGGCGGCAGCGCGCGCCGGTCGGCGAGCGTCTGCAAAAGGCGCCGCTCGGCGGCCGGCACTTCGAATAGCTCGCCGTTGACGGCCACTCGCGCACCGGCGTAAAGCATGCGCGTACGGCGGTCGAGACGCAAACCGCTGCGCGCCGTGAGCTCGATGAACTTCGCCAACGAAAGCGGGCGGTGCGGCGGCTCGAACACGATCTGCGGCTTGGGGTCCGTCAACTCGGCAAGCAGAGTCAGTTCGGCGTCGGTGCGGCGTGGGCGCAGGCGCGACAGTTGCGCGAACGCGGCGTCGATCATCGCCGCCGGCAGGCGGCCCGGATGGCGCGTGGCCGGCGCGCCGGGATCGCGGTAACGGCCGGCGGGCCGCCAGCGGCTCGCCAGCGTGTCGAGCCAGGGATCGACCAGCTCGCGCCACGCTGGCGCGCGAAAACCGATCGAGCAGGTGATGCATTCGTGGCCGACCGCGGTGCCTTCGTGCGCCACTCCGGGCGGCAGATAGAGCAGGTCGCCGGGCTCGAGCACCCATTCCTGCGTTGGCGTGAAACGCCGCAGGATCGCCAGCGGTAAACCGGGCCGGGGGCGCGGATCGTGGCAAGGACCGATACGCCAGCGCCGGCGGCCGGCCGCCTGCAGCAGGAAGACGTCGTAGGCATCGACGTGCGGGCCGACGCCACCGCCATCGGTCGCATAGCTGACCATCAAATCGTCCAGGCGCGCGTCGGACACGAAGCGAAAGCGCGCCAGCAGTGTGGCGGCGCGCTCGTCGTGGCAATCGACCCCTTGCACCAGCAAGGTCCAGCGCGGGCGGCGGACCGAAGGCAGAGTACGCACAGGGCCGTGCTGCAGCCGCCAGCCCGAAAACGAGGTCACGAGGCGCGACTCGACGTCGTCGCGGCGCGCCAGCGCGAACAGGTCTGCGCGCGGGACGGGCGCGACCAGGCCTGGCATGGCTTGCCGCACGAGCAGCGGTCGCCGCTGCCAGTAGCGGCGCATGAAGTCCGCGACCGGTAGCTTGCCGAGGTGCGTCAAAGGTTCGTTCGCCACGAGTGCGAGAATAGCGGGGCATGAAGATCGCCCCCGGTTGCCTGGTTTCGATCGACGTCAAGATGTACGACGCGCAAGGCGAGCTGCTGGAAGCGTCGGAGGCGCCGCTCGTCTATCTGCACGGCGCGGGCGACATCTTCGCCGGCATCGAACGTGCGCTCGAGGGGCAGGAGGCGGGCTACTCGACCTCGGTCCGGCTGCAGCCGCACGAGGCCTTCGGCGACGACGATCCGAACCTGCTGCATCTGGTGGAGCGCACCCGCCTCGGGCCGCACGTGACCGTGGGCATGCGCGTCGAGGGCATCCCGGGACGGCCGAACGACGGCCGCATCTACACGGTGACCGATCTCACGGAAGAAGTCGCGGTCCTCGACGGCAACCATCCGCTGGCGGGGCGCGCGTTGCGCTTCGAGGTCACCGTGCGCGCGGTCGAGCAGGCAAGCGCCGAGGAGCTGGAGCAGGCCGACGCGCCGCAGGTGCCGGATTTTCTTCGGCCGGCGTGATGCACGGGTCAGTCGCTGGCCAGTTTCTTCAGCTCGTACAGCAGCGCCAGCGCGTCGCGCGGCGATAACGCATCGACGTCGAGCGCCGTCAGCCGTGCGCGCAAGGCGTCGACCGCGGGCGGTGGGGCCGGCGCGGCGGCGCTGAACAGATCGAGCTGCGGACGGCCGCCGGCGGCGCGTTCTTCCAGTTGCACGAGCAGCGCGCGCGCGCGGCGCACGACCGCCGGCGCGATGCCGGCCAGCTGCGCGACCGCCAGCCCGTAGCTCTGATTGGCGGGTCCCTCGCGCACCTCGTGCAGGAACACCACCTTGCCGCGCGCCTCGGCGGCGGCGACGTGCACGTTGGCGACCTCCGGCTCCGTTTCGGCGAGCTGCGTCAGTTCGAAATAGTGCGTGGCGAACAGCGTGAAACTGCGGTTTCTCTCGACCAGTTCGCGCGCGATGGCCGCGGCGAGCGCCAGACCGTCGAAGGTCGAAGTGCCGCGGCCGATTTCGTCCATCAGGACCAAGCTGGCGTCGGTGGCTTGATTCAGAATGGCCGCCGCTTCGGTCATCTCGACCATAAAGGTGGAGGCGCCGCGCGCCAGATCGTCGGCGGCGCCGATGCGCGTCAGGATGCGGTCGATTGGCCCGATGCGTGCCGCCTGCGCCGGCACGAAGCTGCCGCAATACGCGAGTAGCACGGCGAGCGCGATCGAACGCATGAAGGTGGACTTGCCGCCCATGTTGGGGCCGGTGATCACCAGCAGCCGGCGGCCCGCGCCGAGGCGGCAGTCGTTCGGCACGTAGTTTTCCAGCGCGCGTTCGACCACCGGGTGACGGACGGCGACGAGCTGCAGTCCCGGCTCGGCGCAGAGTTCCGGCCGCACCCAGCGCGCCGACTCGGCCACCGCCGCGAAGGTGGCAAGCACGTCGATCGCGGCCACGGCCGACGCGGCGCGCGCCAAGTGCGGCAGGTATGCGGTCAGGCTTTCCAGCAGCGCGTCGTACAACTCGCGCTCGCGGCTGCGCGCGCGCTCCTGCGCCGACAGCGCCTTGTCTTCGAACGCCTTCAGCTCCGGCGTGATGTAGCGCTCGGCGTTTTTCAGCGTCTGCCGGCGACGGTAGTCGTCCGGCACCTTCGACGCCTGGCCGTGCGTGACTTCGATGTAGAAGCCGTGTACGCGGTTGTATTCGACGCGCAGATTGGGGATGCCGGTGCGCGCGCGCTCGCGCACCTCCAGCTCGAGCAGGAACTGCCCGGTGTTGTCGCGCAGCGCGCGCAGCTCGTCCAGTTCCGCATCCGCGCCGGCGTTGATCACGTCGCCGTCGCGCACCTGCGCGGCAGGCTCCGGCAGTAGCCAGCGCGCGAGCAGCGCGTGCAGCTCCTCCGGCAAGGCGCAGTCGGCGGCCAGCTCGCGCAGCAGCGGTGCCGGGCTATCGGCGAGTTCGGTCAAGCGCGCGACGCGCGGCAGCGCGTCGCGCAGCGCGGCCAGTTCGCGCGGGCGCACGTTCTTCAGCGCGATACGGCCGGCGATGCGGTCCAAGTCCGGCATCTGCCGCAAGGTTTCGGCCACGAAGCCGTAGCGGCGTTCTGCGGCCAGCGCGGCCACCGCTTCGTGCCGTGCGCGCGCGGCGGCGGCGTCGCGTAGCGGATGATGCAGCCAGTGGCGCAGGCGGCGGCTGCCCATGCCGGTCGCGCAGCGGTCGAGCACCGAAAACAGCGTCGGCGCGTCGGCGCCGTCTCCCCGCAGCGGCGCGGTGAGCTCGAGGTTGCGCCGCGTGACCGGATCGAGCACGACGAACTCGGACTCGCTTTCCACGCGCAGCCCGCTGACGTGGGCGAGCCGATCGTTCTGCGTCTCGCGCGCGTAGGCGAGCAGCGCCCCGCATGCGCCGAGCGCCAGCGGCAGCCCGTCGATGCCGAAGGCCTCCAGCGACGCGACGCCAAGTTGCTGCCGCAGCAACTCGGCCCCGCGCGCGGCGTCGAAATGCCAGTCGGGCCGCGGCGTCAGCGTCGCCTCGGCCGCCAGCCGCTCGCCTTCCGCGATCAGCAGCTCGGAAGGCGCGATGCGCGCCAGCTCGCTCGCCAGGCGCGCCGCTGGCACCTGCGTTGCGCGCAGGTCGCCGCTCGCCAGCACCAGCCACGCGAGTCCGGCCGTCTCGCGCCGGCGGTCGAACGCCAAGGCGGCGAGCACGGTGTCCGCCTTGGTGTCCAGCAGGCCGCTGTCGGTCACCGTGCCCGGCGTCACCACGCGCACGACCTTGCGCTCGACCGGCCCTTTGCCGGCGGCGGGATCGCCGATCTGTTCGCAGATCGCCACCGACTCGCCGCGCTTGACCAGCCGCGCCAGGTATTGCTCGACGGAGACGACCGGCACGCCGGCCATAGGTATCGGCGCGCCGTTGGAAACGCCGCGCCGGGTCAGCGTGATGCCGAGCAGCCGCGCCGCCCTCTCGGCGTCTTCGTAGAACAGCTCGTAGAAGTCGCCCATCCGGTAGAACAGCAGCAGATGCGGGTACTGCGCTTTGATGCGCAGGTACTGCTGCATCATCGGCGTATGGCCGGCGAACTCTTCGACCTCGCTGCGGCGATTCATCGCGGGTCGAGCGCGGCGCGCCTCAGGCGGCGGCGCGCGCTGCGCGGCCGTCCTGAACGAGCTTCAGCAATTGCGCGAACACCTTCGGATTGCCGCACACGATGTTGCCGGTGCGCAGAAAATTCGGCGTGTCGTCGAAATCGGCGACGAAGCCGCCGGCTTCCTGGATCAGCAGCGCGCCGGCCGCCATGTCCCAAGGCGAGAGGCCGAACTCCCAGAAGCCATCGAGCCGGCCCGCGGCAACGTACGCCAAGTCGAGCGCCGCGGCGCCGGCGCGCCGGATGCCGGCGCTCTCCTCGGTGACGCGCTTGAAGATGCGTAGATAGGCGTCCAGGTTGTCGAGCTGGCGGAACGGAAAGCCGGTGCCAATCAGCGCCTCGCGCAACTGCGTGCGGCGCGATACGCGGATGCGGCGATCGTTCAAGAATGCGCCGCGGCCGCGGCTGGCGGTGAAAAGCTCGTTGCGCGTCGGGTCGTAGACGACCGCCTGTGCGAGCTGGCCGCGGTGCTGCAGGGCGATCGACACCGCGTACTGCGGAAAGCCGTGGATGAAGTTGGTGGTGCCATCCAGCGGGTCGATGATCCACACATACTCGGCTTCGCCTTGCGGGTCGCTGGCGCCGGATTCTTCCGCCAGGATCGCATGGCGCGGATAGGCGGCTTTCAGCGTATCGATGATCGCCGCTTCGGCGGCATGGTCGACCTCGGTGACGAAATCGCTGCGCCCTTTGGAGGTCACCTGCAGCAGCTCGAGGTCGAGGCTCGCGCGGTTGATGATGTTGCCGGCCTTGCGCGCCGCCTTGACGGCGATGTTCAGCATCGGATGCATGGGGCTTCGCGGCGGGCAGGGGTCGTTAGACTCGGCGCGGATTCTATCGGCAGCGAACGAAGTGACCGAGGAAGCGAGCTTCGCGCGGCTTGCGCAGCGGGTGCGTTTCGTGCTGGTGCAGCCCAGCCATGCGGGCAACATCGGCGCCGCCGCGCGTGCGATCAAGGCGATGGGGTTCGCGCAGCTGGCGGTGGTGCGCCCGCGCGTGGCGGAGTTCCGCAGCGACGCCGCGGCGCAGGCGTGGGCGGCGCACGCGGGCGACGTGCTGCGGGCGGCGCACGACTGCGACGATCTGGCCGCCGCGCTGGCCGGCTCGACCTATGCCTACGCGATGACCGGCTATGCGCGCGAGTTCGGCGCGCGCTTTCTGGCGTTGCGCGAAGCAGCCGTCGAGAGCCGCGCGCGGCTGGCCGACGAAGGCGCCGCCATCGCCTTCGTGTTCGGCACCGAGCGAACCGGACTCACGAACGAGCAGGTGCAGCTTTGCCAGGCCTGCTGCGCGATCCCGGCGGCCCCTGGCGCGGACTCGCTGAACCTGGCGCAGGCCGTGCAGGTCACCGCCTATGAGTTGCGTCTGGCGCTTCAGGCGGCACCGCCGGTCAATCGTTTCGCGCCCGAGCCGGCCGCGCCGCTGGAAGCGGTGGAAGGCATGTTCGCGCACCTGGAGCAGGCCTTGATCGCGCTCGGCTATCTCGATCCAACCGAGCCGCGCCGGCTGATGGCGCGGCTGCGGCGCCTGCTGGCGCGCGCACAGCCGACCGCCTCCGAGATCGACATCCTGCGCGGCATCGCCGCCGCGATCATCCGCAGAAAGAGCGAGCGCGCCGGCGACAAGTCACCGCGCCGCCCGCGCGGTTGATCGCGCACCGCGGCCGATAGAATCGGGCGCCGTACGGTACTGCCCCGATCATGTTCAGCCGCCTGCGCGAAGACATCCAATGCATCCTCGAGCGCGACCCGGCCGCGCGCTCGCGCTGGGAGGTGCTGACCTGTTACCCGGGGCTGCACGCGCTGTGGATGCACCGGATCGCGCACGGACTGTGGCGGCACGGTTTTCGCTGGCTCGGCCGCTTCGTCTCCAACGTGTCGCGCTTCCTGACCGGCATCGAAATCCATCCCGGCGCGAAGATCGGCCGGCGCGTGTTCATCGATCACGGGCATGGCGTGGTGATCGGCGAGACGGCGGAAGTGGGCGACGAATGCACGCTCTATCAGGGGGTGACGCTGGGCGGCACCTCGCTCGCGCGTGGCGCCAAGCGTCATCCGACGCTCGGGCGCGGCGTGATCGTCAGCGCCGGCGCCAAGGTGCTGGGCGGCTTCACCGTCGGCGATGGTGCGCGCATCGGCTCCAACGCCGTCGTGCTGAAGGAAGTTCCCGCAGGAGCGACTGCGGTCGGCATTCCGGCCCGCATCCTGCAGCGCGAAGCCGACGCGCAACGCGAAGCGGCCGCCAATCGGATGGGCTTTTCGGCCTACGGCCTGTCGGCCAACGGCGACGATCCGCTGACCAAGGCATTGCACGGGCTGATCGATCACGCCGCCGCGCAGCAGCGCATGATCGACAAGCTGGTGGCCGCTTTGCAGCGGCAGGGCATCGCGGTAGACGAAGTCAAGGCCGAGGCACCGCCGGTCGATCCCCATCAGCTCGACAAGCTGGTGGATCAGTAGGGAGTCGGGAGTCCGGAGTCCGGCGTTACCAGCGCGTCAGTTGCCAGTTGCCGCGGCAGGTGAGGTAGCCGCCGCGCGGCGCTTCCCCATCGAGATCCCAATCCGGCAATACCCAGCGCTCGGCGGCTCGACCGTCGAGTTCGAAACGGTGCGTTCCCGGTCGATGCGTGTGGCCGTGGATCATTCGCGTGACGCCGGCCGTGCGCATCGCGTCCGCAATCGCCTCCGACGTGACGTCCATGATCTCGGCCGCCGTGGTCTGCTTGACTTGCTCGCTCTTGGCGCGCGCCTGGCCGATGAACGCGCGCCGCTCGGCGAGTGGCTTGGCGAGAAACGCGCGCTGAAAATCCGGGTTGCGCGCCTGGGCGCGAAAGCGCTGGTACGCGACATCGCGCGTGCAGTAGACGTCGCCGTGCGAGAGCAGCACCGCCGCGCCGCCGATCTCGGCGCGCGTCGGATCGGCGAGCAGGGTGGCGCCGGCGGCCGCGGCGAAGTCGCTGCCGAGCAACAGGTCGCGGTTGCCGTGCATCAGGTACACGCGCACGCCCGCCGCAGCCACCCCGCGCAAGGCGGCGGCCACCGCGTTGCCGACTTCGTCGTCGGTGGCGTCGTCGCCGGCCCAGTATTCGAACAGATCGCCGAGGATCACGAACTCGGCGTGCGTGCGCGCCAGGGTCGCGGCCACTTCCTCGAAGCGCGCCAGCGTGCGCGGGTGGGTCGCCGCTAGATGCAAATCGGAAATGAAAAGCGGATCGGCGAGCGCAACGCGATCGACGGTGGCGGCTAGGGCCGGGACCGTCGTCACGGCTCGATCACCTCGGCGCGCTCGATCCTGACTTCCTGCTCCGGCACGTCCTGGTGCATGCCGTAACGGATCGTACGCACGGCCTTGATCTTGTCGACCGCGTCGAAGCCGTCGACCACCTTGCCGAAAACGCAATAGCCCCAGCCCTGCGGGGTGGGCGCGGTGTGGTTCAGGAAGTCGTTGTCGGCGACGTTGATGAAGAACTGCGCGGTGGCCGAGTGCGGATCCGACGTGCGCGCCATCGCGATCGTGTACTTCGCGTTGCGCAGACCGTTGGCGGCTTCGTTTTCGATCGGCTTGCCGGTCGGCTTTTGCCGCATGCCGGACTCGAACCCGCCGCCCTGGATCATGAAGCCGTTGATCACGCGATGAAACAGTGTGCCGTCGTAGTGCCCGGAGCGCACGTAGGCGAGGAAGTTGGCGACCGTTTTCGGCGCGCGTTGCGCGTCGAGTTCGAGCGTGATCGGGCCGAAGCTGGTGTGCAGGCGAACCATGGCGACTCCTGGATCAAGGGACGAGCTTGGCGCTGCGGATCACGATCGGCGTGACCGGCACGTTCTGATGGCCGTCGCGGCTGCCGGTCGGCGCAGCGCGGATCTTGTCAACCACGTCCATGCCGGCGACGACGCGGCCGAACACCGCGTAGCCGTGGCCGTCCGGGTTCGGATAGTCGAGCCGCGGGTTGTCCACCACGTTGATGAAGAACTGCGAGGTGGCCGAGTCTGGCACGCTGGTGCGCGCCATCGCGATCGTGCCGCGCACGTTCTTCAGACCGTTTCTGCTCTCCAGTGGGATCGGCGCTTTGGTGGGCTTCTGCCTCATGTCCGGCGTGAAGCCGCCGCCCTGGATCATGAAGCCGTCGATCACGCGATGAAAGATCGTGCCGTCGTAGTGGCCGTCCTTCACGTACGCAAGGAAGTTGGCCACCGTCTTAGGCGCCTTGTCGGCATCGAGTTCGAGCGTGATATCGCCCGCTGTGGTGGAAAGAACGATGCGCGGCGCCGGCGCGCCTTTGGCGGCGGGCGCCTGCGCCAGCGCGGCGCCGGCGCCGAGGCCGAGCAGCGCGAACAGTGTTTTCAAGAAACGGGCAAGGCTCATCGTCGGTCTCCGACAGGATCAGCGGGCGGCGCGCAGCTTGGCGCCGATGTCGCGCGCCAGCGCCAGCTTGGACTGCGCAGCGCGATTGTTGGGATCGAGCTTCAATGCGCGCTGGTAGCTATCGACAGCCAGCGCGACGTACAGGTCGCCCAGATTCTCGTAGGCGGTGACGTAGTTCGGCTGCGCGTCGATCGCCCGTTGCAACAGCGCGCGGGCCTGCTCGAGCCGGCCTTGGCTGGCGTAAAGCACCGCCAGGTTGTTATAGGGCTCCGGCAGCTCGGGGAAGTCTTGAGTCAGCGCTTCGAAGGCGGCGACGGCCTGCTCGGTCTTGCCCTGGTCCGAGAGGATCACGCCGCGCAGAAAGCGCACTTGCAGATTGCGCGGGTCCTTCTGCAGCAAGTCGTCGGCGCGTGCCAATGCGCCGG
>DATLZG010000542.1:0-12252 GCA_035574095.1 Burkholderiaceae bacterium
GGTCACGACCTTTGGCAAGTACAGTGAGTCGACCACGTCGGGCTTTCGCTGGCGGCTGCCGTGGCCGATCCAGGCGCATGAGGTCGTGGACGTGCTCTCGGTACGGACGATCGAAGTGGGTGCGCGCGGGCGCGCCGACCGCTTGAAGGAAGCGCTGATGCTGACCGACGACGAGAACATCGTCGACGTGCACTTCACCGTCCAATACCGGATCCGGGAGGACGTGAACGGCGCGCGCGACTTCGTTTTCAATCATCGCTTCGCCGGCGCCAATGCGACGGAGACCGTCACCCAGGTCGCCGAGTCGGCGATGCGGGAGGAGGTCGGGCGCCGCGTGATGGATGCCGTGCTGTTCGAGGCTCGCTCGCAGATCGCCGACGCCACGCGCAAGCGCATGCAGGCAATGCTGGACCGCTACGGCACCGGGATCGTCGTGCTGGAGGTCGCGATCCAGAACGCGCAGCCGCCGGAGCAGGTGCAGGCCGCCTTCGACGACGCGGTGAAGGCGGGCCAGGACCGCGAGCGGCTGATCAACGAGGGACAGGCCTATGCCAACGATGTGGTGCCGAAGGCGCGCGGCACGGCGGCGCGCCTGTTGCAGGAGGCCGAAGGCTATCGCACGCGGGTGATCGAAACCGCGCAGGGCGACGCCTCGCGCTTCCGCCAGTTATTGGTCGAGTACAACCGTGCGCCGGCCGTCACGCGCGATCGCCTGTACCTGGAGACCATGCAACAGATCTTCGCCAGCACGACCAAGGTGCTGGTCGATACGCGCGCCAGCAGCAACGTGCTGTTCCTGCCGTTCGACAAACTGCTGCAGCAGGCGATCACTGAGACGACGCCGGGCGCGCGTCCGGCGCCGGCGCCGAGCGCGCCGCAGAACGAGGTGCCGGTGGAATCCCGCACGCGCGACGCGGCGCGCAGCCGCGAGCGCGAGACGCGCTAGGGTGAAGCGATGAACAAGGTCTTCGCCACCCTGATCGGGATCGTCGTCGCGGCGGTGCTGTTTCGCGCCTGCGCGTTCATCGTCGACCAGCGTCAGTTCGGACTGGTGTTCGCGTTCGGCCAGTTGCGCGAAGTGATCACCGAACCGGGCTTGAACTTCAAGCTGCCGCCGCCGTTCCAGAACGTCGTCTATTTGGACAAGCGGATCCTGACGATCGACACGCCGCAGCAGGATCGTGTGCAGACGTCCGAGAAGAAGAACCTGCTGATCGACTCGTTCGTCAAGTGGCGCATCGCCGATCCGCGCCGTTACTGGGTCAGCTTCACCGGCAGCGAGCGCGCCGCGCAAGAGCGCATCTCTTCGCTGGTGCGCGACGCGCTGAACCAGGCCGTCAACCGGCGCACGGTCAACGACATCACATCGCGCGAGCGCGACCGCGCGACCGAGGAGATCCGCGCCGCCGTGCAGGAGCGCGTGCGTGAAGTCGGTGTCGAGATCGTCGACGTGCGGCTGAAACGTGTCGATTTCGTGCCCGAGATCAACACCGACGTGTTCCGTCGTATGGCCTCCGAACGGCAGCGCGTCGCCACCGAGCAGCGCTCGATCGGCGCCGCCGAAGGCGAGAAGATTCGCGCCGACGCCGATCGCCAGCGCGAGGTGCTGCTGGCCGAGGCCTACCGCGAAGCGCAGCGGATCAAGGGTGAAGGCGACGCGAAAGCAGCGGCGATTTACGCCGCCGCGTTCAGCCAGAACCCGGAGTTCTTCAACTTTTACCGCAGCCTCGAGGCGTATCGCGCCAGCTTCCGCGGCCGCAGCGACATCCTGGTGGTCGATCCGTCCTCCGAGTTCTTCAAGTACCTGAGGGCGCCCAACGGCCCGCGCGCCACGCGCTGATGGCGACGACGCTCGGACTGGCGATCGCGCTGATGCTGATCCTGGAGGGCCTGCTGCCGCTCGCAGCGCCGGCGCGTTGGCGCGAGATTTTTCGCCGCGTTTCCGAGTTGAGCGATGGCCAGATCCGCTTCTTCGGCCTGGCCTCGATCGTCAGCGGGCTGATCCTGCTCCTGCTGCTCGTTTGAGCGGTTGCGCGCGCCATGGCCCGCTGGCTGCTTCCCGAAGGCATCTCCGACGTTCTGCCCGCCGAGGCGCGCCGCGTCGAAGAACTGCGTCGCGCGTTGCTCGATCTGTACGCGAGTTACGGCTATCAGCTCGTCATTCCGCCGCTGATCGAATATCTGGATTCGCTGCTGACCGGCACCGGGCGCGATCTGGATCTGCGGACGTTCAAGCTCGTCGATCAACTGTCCGGTCGCCAGCTCGGTTTGCGCGCCGACATCACGCCGCAGACCGCGCGCATCGATGCGCACATCCTGAACCGCAGCGGCGTGGTGCGGCTGTGTTACGCCGGCAGCGTGCTGCACACTCGGCCCGCGCACCCGCTGGCGACGCGGCAGCCGATTCAGGTCGGCGCCGAGCTATATGGCCACGAGGGGCCGGCGGCCGATGCCGAGGTGCAGGAACTCGCGGTGGCGTCGCTGCGGCGGGCGGGGGTGGAGCGCGTGCTGCTCGACCTCGGTCACACCGGGATCGTGCGGGCGCTGCTGGCCGATGCGCCGGCCGCGGTCGCGGAGGACATCCTGGAGGCGCTGGCCGCGAAGGATATGCCGACCCTGCGCGAGGCCGCGGCGCGTGCCGCTCCGGCCACGGCGGCGGCCGTGCTCACGCTCACCCGGCTGCACGGCGACGCGAGCGTGATCGACGAAGCGCGGCGCGAGCTGCCGGCCACGCGCGAAATCGGGCGCGCGCTCGACGATCTGGCACGCTTGGTCGAAGCCAGTCGCGCCGACGCCGTCAGCGTCGACTTGGCCGATCTCCACGGCTATCGCTATTACACCGGCGTCAACTTCGCCGCCTACGCGGCGCAGGTTTCCAGCGCGCTGCTGCGCGGCGGACGCTACGACGACATCGGCCGGGCGTTCGGCCGTGCGCGCCCCGCCACCGGGTTTTCGATCGACCTGCGCGATCTGGCGCGGCTGAACCATGCTGCGACCCCGGCAGCGATTCTGGCGCCGGCCGACGGCGATCGCGAACTGGCGCGCGTCGTCGACGAATTGCGCGCGCGCGGCGAGGTCGTCGTGCGTCAGTTGACGCCGGGGGAGAGTGCGCCGGAAGCCGTCGACCGTGTTCTGCGCCGGATCGACGGCCGCTGGCAGATCGTGGCGCTGGATTGAGAAGCGGGAGGGCGATGGCCAAGAACGTAGTCGTGGTCGGCACGCAGTGGGGCGACGAGGGCAAGGGCAAGATTGTCGACTGGCTGACCGAGAACGCCGACGGCGTCGTGCGCTTCCAGGGCGGTCACAACGCCGGTCACACCCTGGTGATCAACGGCCGCAAGACGATCCTGCGCCTGATTCCGTCGGGCATCCTGCGTCCCGACGTCGCCTGCTACATCGGCAACGGCGTCGTGCTGTCGCCGCCCGCGCTGCTGGCGGAGATCGACGAGTTGCAGGCCGCCGGCGTGGACGTGAGCGCGCGACTGGCGATCAGCGGCAGTTGTCCGCTGATCCTCGACTACCACGTGGCGCTCGATCGCGCGCGCGAGGCGAAACGCGGCGCGAGCAGGATCGGCACCACCGGCCGCGGCATCGGTCCGGCGTACGAGGACAAGGTGGCGCGGCGCGCGGTGCGCGCGCAGGACCTGTTCGACGCCGAGCGCTTCGCCGAGCGCGTGCGCGAAGCGCTCGATCTGCACAACTTCGTGCTGGTCAACTATCTGGGCGCCGAGCGCGTCGATCCGCAGCAGGTGATCGATGCGACGCTGGCACTGGCGCCGCGGCTGAAACCGATGGTGTGCGATGTATCGCATCGCCTGAACGAGGCGATGGCGCGCGGCCAACGGCTGCTGTTCGAGGGCGCGCAAGGTGCGCTGCTCGATGTCGATCACGGCACCTATCCGTACGTCACATCGAGCAACACGGTCGCCGGCGCCGCCGCGGCCGGTGCCGGAGTGGCGCCGCAGCGGCTCGACTACGTGCTCGGAATCACCAAGGCCTACGCGACGCGGGTCGGCTCGGGGCCGTTTCCGACCGAACTGCTGGATGCGACCGGCGAACACCTGCGCACCAAGGGCAACGAGTTCGGTTCGGTGACCGGTCGCCCGCGGCGCTGCGGCTGGTTCGATGCCGCCGCGCTGCGTCGCTCGGTGCAATTGAATGGCACGACCGGTCTGTGCATCACCAAACTGGACGTGCTCGACGGCCTGCCGACCGTGAAGCTCTGTACCGGCTATCGGTTCGACGGCGCGATCACCGATATCCTGCCGTTCGGCGCCGATGAAGTCGCCCGCTGCGAGCCGGTGTATGAGGAGTTCCCCGGCTGGAGCGAGTCCACCTTCGGGGCGCGCCGCTGGGACGATCTGCCGGCCGGCGCGCAGCGCTATCTCGAGCGGTTGAGCGAGGTGACCGGCGTGCCGATCGACCTCGTGTCGACCGGTCCCGAGCGCGAGCAGACGGTCGTGCTGCGGCAGCCGTTTGCCGTATGAGCCGCACGGAGCCGGGCATGAAGGATTTGTACGTCGGGTGGGACGAGTATCACCGTTTGATCGAAGAACTGGCGCTGCAGGTGTACGAGTCCGGCTACAAGTTCGATTCGATCTTGTGCCTGGCGCGCGGCGGGCTGCGCATCGGCGACGTGATCTCGCGCATTTACGACATGCCGCTGGCGATACTCGCGGCCAGCTCGTACCGCGAAGCCGCCGGCACGCGCCAGGGCACGCTCGACATTGCCGAGTTCATCACCAAGACGGGCGGCGACCTGCACGGTCGCGTGCTGCTGGTGGACGATCTGGTGGACTCCGGCGTCACGCTGACGCGGGTGGTCGAGCATCTGAAGCAGCGCTTCCCGGCGGTAACGGAGGTGCGCACCGCCGTGCTCTGGTACAAGGCGGTGTCTACTTTCAGGCCGGACTACTACGTCGTGTATCTGCCGACCAGCCCGTGGATACACCAGCCGTTCGAAGAATACGACTCGCTGCGTCCGCACCAACTGGACGCGCGCCTGCGGCGGTCGCGGCGGTCGGATTGAGCAGCGAGCGCCGCGCGCAAAGAAAATCGGCCTGCGCTTGCAGGCCGATCGTGTTGGTGCCCAGGAGAGGACTCGAACCTCCACACCTCGCGGCGCTAGTACCTGAAACTAGTGCGTCTACCAATTCCGCCACCTGGGCCGGTGAGGCGCGCATTGTAATTTGCGAGCAAGCGCTGTCAAACCGGCGCGCCGATTGCCGATGACGCCCAAAGCGGAAGCCCCGATCGACCGCAACGCCATTGTCGAAGCGCTCGGCGCCGCGCGCGCCCCGCTGACGCCGGCGGACCTCGCGGCGCAATTGGCGGTGCCCGAGCATCTGCAGGAACGCTTCGCGGCCGAGTTGGCGCAGCTGGAGCGCGAAGGCCGCGTGATTCGCAATCGCGCCGGTCTCCTGCTGCTCGCATCGCGCGCCAATCTGCTGTCAGGTCAGGTGCAGGGCCATCGCGACGGCTACGGCTTCCTGTTGCGCGACGACGGTGGTCCGGATCTCGTGCTGCCCGAGCATGAGATGACCAAGGTGCTGCACGGCGACCGCGTGCTGGCGCGCATCACCGGTGTGGATCGGCGCGGGCGTCCCGAAGGCGAGATCGTCGAGGTCATCGAACGGCGCACCAACCGGCTGGTCGGCCGTTTGCTGAACGAGCGCGGCGCGATGATCGTGGCGCCGGAGGATCAGCGCATCACGCACGACATTCTGATCCCGCCCGGCGCGACGCTGAACGCCGAACACGGCCAGGTCGTAGTGGTCGAGATCGTGCAGCAGCCGCAGCGGCACGTGCAGCCGGTGGGGCGCGTGGTGGAGGTGCTCGGCGCGATCGACGATCCGGGCATGGAAATCGAGATCGCGGTGCGCAAGTTCTCGGTGCCGCACCAGTTCTCGGCCGAGGCGCTGGCCGCTGCCAGCGCGTTGCCGGATCAAGTGCGCGCGCGCGATCGCAAAGGGCGGGTCGATCTGCGCGACGTGCCGCTGGTGACGATCGACGGCGAAGACGCGCGCGACTTCGACGACGCCGTCTACTGCGAACCGCTCGGCGGCGGACGCAAGAAATGGCGGCTGATCGTCGCGATCGCCGACGTCAGCCACTACGTGCAGCCGGCGGACCCGCTCGACGTCGAGGCGCAACTGCGCTCGACCTCGGTGTACTTTCCGCGGCGCGTGATCCCGATGCTGCCGGAAAAACTGTCCAACGGACTGTGTTCGCTGAACCCGCAGGTCGACCGGCTGGTGCTGGTGGCCGACATGGTGATCGACGGCAAGGGCCGCATCGTCGCCTACCAGTTCTATCCCGCGGTGATGCATTCGGCGGCGCGGCTGACATACGACGAAGTGTGGGAGGCGCTGTCGCAGACCGACAGCCGAGCTGCGCGCAAGCTGGCGCCGCTGCGCGAGCAGTTGGAGAACCTGTACGCGGTCTTCGAAGTGTTGGCGCGCGCGCGCGACGCGCGCGGGGCGCTCGACCTGGAGACGACGGAAACGTACATCGTGTGCAACGCCGACGGCCGTATCGAGAAGATCGTTCCGCGCGTGCGCAACGACGCCCATCGCATGATCGAGGAGTGCATGCTGGCGGCCAACGTGTGCGCGGCGGACTTCGTGCAGAGACACAAACATCCGGCCCTGTTCCGCGTGCACGAAGGACCGACTCCCGAGCGGCTGGCGAATCTGCGCGCGCTGCTGAAAACGCTCGGCCTGAGCCTGGACGGGGGCGACTCGCCGCGGCCGGCCGATTACGCGGCATTGCTCGCCCGCATCCGTACGCGGCCGGACCGACAACTGCTACAGACGGTCTTGCTGCGCTCGATGCAGCAGGCCGTGTACAGCCCGCACAACGTCGGCCACTTCGGCCTCGCGTACGACGCCTATATGCATTTCACGTCGCCGATCCGCCGCTACCCGGACCTGCTGACGCACCGGGTGATCAAGGCGATCCTCGACGGGCGCCGCTACCAGCCGGTGCTGGCCAACGCCGAGATGCCGGCCGTGCCGGTGCGCGCGCCGCAGGCGGTGCGGCGGCGGTCGAACGACGAATCGCTGGCGGTGTGGGAAAAGCTCGGCCTGATCTGCTCGGCGAACGAGCGCCGTGCGGACGAAGCGACGCGTGACGTGGAGGCGTGGCTGAAGAGCTACTACATGCGCGAGCGCGTCGGCGAGGTCTTCGCCGGCACGATCAGCGCGGTGGTGCCGTTCGGCGTGTTCGTCGTGCTCGACGATCTGTTCGTCGAGGGCTTGGTGCACGTGTCCGAACTCGGCTCCGAGTACTTTCACTTCAACGAAGCGCTGCACGAGCTGCGCGGCGAGCGCACCGGGCAGCGCTATCGGCTGGCGGACCGCCTGACGGTACAGGTGTCGCGCGTCGATCTGGAAGCGCGGCGCATCGAGTTTCGGCTGGTGCGTCCGACCGACCAGCGGGTGGGGGCAGCGCCGAAAGAGGTGCGGCCGCAGCGCAAGGGCGAGACCGTCGAGCAGCGCCGGGCGCGGCAGGCTGCGCGCAAGCTGCGCGACGGCGAAAAGCGCGAGAGAGCGCGCGGCAAAGTGGGCGTTGGAGGGCAGCGGCGCGGACGCGCGCGCCGGCGTGGCGGATGAAGGCGCGCCCGGTTTCCGGCTTTCACGCGGTGAACGCGCGGCTCAAGCACGCGCCGGACACGATCGCCACCCTGTACGTCGCCGCGCAACGGCGCGACGCCCGCATGCGCGACCTGCTGGCACGCGCGGAAGAGGCGGGTGTGAAGATCGTCGCCGTCGACGATCGCCGGCTCGACGGCATGGTCGGCGGCGCCGCGCATCAGGGTGTCGTCGCGATGTGCACGGACCGCGGCGAAGCGCCGACGCTCGAGCAGGTGCTGGCGGCGGTCACCCCGCGCACGTTGCTGCTGCTGCTCGACGGCGTGACCGACCCGCGCAATCTCGGCGCCTGCCTGCGCACCGCCGATGCCGCCGGAGTCGACGCGGTGGTCGTTCCGCGCGATCGCTCGGCGCCGCTGACGGCGGTGGCGGACAAGGCGGCGGCCGGGGCGGCGGCCACCTTGCCGCTTATCGCGGTCACCAATCTGGCGCGCGCGATGGACGAGATCCGGGAGGCCGGCGTGTGGATCGTCGGCGCCGCGTCCGAAGCGGAGCGGACGATCTACGAGATCGATCAGCGCGGACCGATAGCTTGGGCGCTCGGCGCCGAGGGCGCGGGGCTGAGACGTTTGACACGCGAGCATTGCGACTGGCTGGCGCGCATTCCGCTGGCCGGCCATGTCGAAAGCCTGAACGTCTCGGTCGCGGCCGGCATTTGTCTGTTCGAGACGGTGCGCCAGCGCCGCCAGTCTCCTTGATGCCGGTGCTGGCAACAGGCAAGATGCGCCGCGTCGGGCTTGCGCGCGCCGGCGCGCTTTCGGCGTTCCGCCGCTGCGCGTTGTTCCGCTCCGACACGCCCGCGCTTGCGCTTCGATGAGCTCACACGACATCGCCGCCGCACGCAAAGAGCTCGCCGCCGCGGGCAGTTGCGTGGTGTTGACGGGGGCCGGCATGTCCGCCGAAAGCGGAGTGCCGACCTTTCGCGACGCTCTGACCGGTCTCTGGTCGCGCTTCGATCCCGAGCGGCTCGCTTCGCGCGAAGGATTCGCCGCCGATCCGCGCCTGGTCTGGCGCTGGTATGCGCAGCGGCGCCAGGGGGTGTTGCAGGCGCAGCCGAACGCCGGCCATCTGGCGCTCGTCGATATGGCCGCGCGTTTCGACCGCTTCGCGATCGTCACGCAAAACGTCGATGGCCTGCACGCACGCGCCGGGAGCCGCGACGTGCTGGAACTGCACGGCAACATCCTGCGCACCAAATGCTTCGGCGAGTGCGGCGTGCGGATCGACGATCCGCGCGCATTGCCGCCGGGAGAGCCGCCTGCGTGTCCACGCTGCAGCCAATGGCTGCGGCCCGACGTCGTCTGGTTCGGCGAGCTGCTCGACCCGGGCGTGCTGGCGCGCGCCGAGCGGCTGGCAGCTTCGTGCGACGTGATGCTCGTCGTCGGCACGTCGGGCGTGGTGTATCCGGCGGCGGGGCTGCCGTCGCGCGCGCGCGCGGCCGGCGCGCGCTTGATCGTGGTCAATCCGAATCCGTCCGAGTTGGACGATCTGGCCGACGTGCTGTTGCGCGAGACGGCCGCGCGCGCCTTGCCGGCGCTCGCCGCCGCGAGCTGACCGTGCGCTGCGATACAATCGCGCGCTCGTTTTTCCATCCTTGCCGCACCGGATCCGCCGCATTCTCTCGCTTGCAGCGGGTGACGCAACGGGCGGCTGCTACCCACAAGGAGTGTCGATGCGTCATTACGAAATCTGTTTCATCGTCCATCCGGACCAGAGCGAACAGGTCCCGGCGATGATCGAGCGCTACAAGAACCTCGTGACCGGCCAGGGCGGCAAGGTCCACCGGGTCGAAGATTGGGGACGGCGGCAACTGGCATACCCGATCGAGAAGCTGGTCAAGGCGCACTACGTGCTGATGAACATCGAGTGCGGCCAGGCCACGCTCGACGAACTCGAGCACGGCTTCCGCTACAACGACGCCGTGCTGCGCCATCTGACCGTCAGGATGAAGAAAGCCGAGACGGGTCCGTCGCCGATGATGAAGATCGTGGAGAAGGAAGAGGCCAAGAAGGCGGCTGCGGAATCGGCCGCGTCGGCTTGACGGCGAGGGCTGCGGCGGCCAACCGGCTGACGCTGGCGGCGCAGCTGATCCGGCTAGGCAAAGCGCGTTACACGCCGGCCGGACTGCTGGTGCAGGAGTTCGGCTTCCGGTTCGCGGGCACGGTGGTGGAAGCGAACGCCGAGCGGCAACTGGATTTCGAACTCGATGCCGTCGCCGTCGGCGACGTCGCCGAGCGGCTGGCGCGCGTCGCGCTTGGAACGCCGGTGCTTCTGTCCGGCTTCGTCGCGCCCGCCGGCCGCCGCTCCACCCGCCTGCGCGTACACGTCACGGACTATCGAACTGATTAGGAGAATCCAATGGCAACTGGACGAGGCAAACCGAAGAGCAAGGGTCGCCGCGGCGACAAGGGTAACGCGCTGTTCAAGCGCAAGAAGTTCTGCCGCTTCACGGCCGAGGGCGTCGAGCAGATCGACTACAAGGACATCGAGACGCTGCGCGACTTCATCACCGACACCGCGAAGATCATGCCGGCGCGGCTGACCGGGACCAAGGCGCACTACCAGCGCCAGCTCGACACGGCGATCAAGCGCGCGCGCTTCCTCGCGCTGCTGCCGTACACCGACAATCACTGAACGGCGCCGGAGGACCAGAAATGCAAGTCATCCTGCTCGAAAAAGTGGTGAACCTGGGCGGCCTGGGCGAGGTCGTCAAGGTCAAGAACGGCTACGCGCGCAACTACCTGATCCCGCAAGGCAAGGCCAAGCGCGCCACCGAAGCGGCGATCAAGGAGTTCGAGGCGCGTCGCGCCGAACTGGAGCGCGCGCAGGCGGAGAAGCTGGAGGCCGCGCGCGCCGTGGGCGAGAAGCTGAACGGCATCACGGTGCAGATCGCGGCCAAGGCGGGTGTGGACGGGCGGCTGTTCGGCTCGGTCACCAATTTCGACATCGCCGAGGCGCTGACCAAGCAGGGCTTCCAGGTCACGAAGGGCATGATCCGCATGCCGCAAGGGCCGCTGAAAATCGTCGGCGACCACAAGGTTTCGGTGGCGCTGCACTCGGACGTCGTGTGCGAGATCACGGTATCGGTTCTCGGCGAGACCGCCTAGCGCGGTCGCGCTGAACGCGAGGGCGCGCGAGGCGGGCGCATGGACGCCGTGCAGTTGGACGCGGTGCGCACGCCGCCGCATTCGATCGAGGCCGAGCAGTCGGTGCTCGGCGGGCTGCTGCTCGACAACACGGCGTGGGACAAGATCGCCGACCTGCTGACGGCCGGCGACTTTTATCGCCACGACCACCGGCTGATCTTTCAGGCGATCGGCAAGCTGCGCGAGGCCGACAAGCCGGCCGACGTCGTCACCGTGTTCGAGGCGCTGCAATCGGCCGGCCGCATCGACGATGCCGGCGGCCTGCCGTACCTGAACGCGCTGGCGCAAAACACGCCGTCCGCGGCCAATATCCGGCGCTACGCCGAGATCGTGCGCGACCGTGCGATCCTGCGCCGGTTGGTGACGGTGGGCGACGAGATCGCCACGGCGGCGCTCAATCCGCAGGGCCGCGATACCAAGGCGATCCTCGACGAGGCGGAGTCCAAGATCTTCCAGATCGCCGAGGAGGGCGCGCGCGGCCGGCAGGGTTTCGTCGAAATGGACCGGCTGTTGACGCAGGTCGTCGAGCGCATTCAGGAACTTTTCGAACGCGCGCATCCGTCCGACGTGACCGGCGTGCCGACCGGCTTCGCCGACCTCGACAGCAAGACCGCCGGCTTGCAGCCGGGCGATCTGATCATCGTCGCCGGCCGGCCCAGCATGGGCAAAACGGCCTTCGCGCTTAACATCGGCGAGCACGTCGCGATCGACAACGGCATGCCGGTGGCGGTGTTCTCGATGGAAATGGGCGCGTCGCAACTGGCGCTGCGCCTGCTCAGTTCGGTCGGCCGCATCGACCAGCAGCGGCTGCGCACCGGGCGTCTGCACGACGACGACTGGCCGAAGCTGACCGCCGCGATCCAGAAGCTGCACGAGGCGCAGTTTTTCATCGACGAGACGCCGGCGTTGAACGCGATCGATTTGCGCGCGCGCGCGCGGCGCCTGCACCGCACCTGCGGCCGGCTCGGGTTGATCATCGTCGACTATCTGCAACTGATGTCGGCCACCAGCGTGGGCGAGAACCGCGCCACCGAGATCTCGGAGATCTCGCGCTCGCTGAAGGCGCTCGCCAAGGAGCTGCACGTGCCGGTGGTGGCGCTGTCGCAGTTGAACCGTACGGTCGAACAGCGCACCGACAAGCGCCCCGTGATGTCGGATTTGCGGGAATCGGGCGCGATCGAACAGGATGCCGACGTGATCCTGTTCATCTACCGCGACGAGGTGTACAACCCGGACACCACGGACAAGGGCGTGGCCGAGATCATCATCGGCAAGCAGCGCAACGGGCCGATCGGACGCGTCAATCTGCGCTTCGGCGGCGAGTTCACCCGCTTCGACAACCTCGCGACCGACCATCGCGGGGCGCCGTTCTGAGACGATGACCTCGTTGCTGGTGCCCGAGGCCGACGAGCGGCGTGCGCTGTCGCGCAGACTGCGCTGGCGGTTGCGCCCGC
>DATLZG010000543.1:0-5807 GCA_035574095.1 Burkholderiaceae bacterium
CGCTCGACGCCAGCCGCAGCCGCCACCCGCAAGGCGGCCTGCGCGAAGCGTTCGATCGACAGCGGCCCTTCGACGCGCGCCGAGCGCGCCGAACCGGGCAGATCGAAACGGATCGCCCGCATGCGCGCAAACTCGGCGGCCAGCGGCGTCCACACGTTGGATGAGCCGCCGAGCCCGTGGATCATCAGCACGGCATCGCCGTCGCCGTCGATCTCGACCGCGATGCGTTCGACGAAGTGCGTGCTCATGCGACTGCCAGCCGCTGGCGCTGCTGCGCCGCCGGCGCCTTGTAGAACTCGCCATCCTTCATGATCGACAGCAGACGTTTCTGCTGCTGTAAGCAGGTGATGTCGGCCAACGGATCGCCGTCCACCAGCAGCAGGTCGGCCAGGAAGCCCTCGCGCACCTGACCCAGCTCGTGGCCGCGCATCATGATCTCGCCGCCGTACTTGGTCGCCGCCAGCAGCGCTTCCATCGGGGAAAAGCCGAGGTACTTGACGAAGTACTCCAAATCTTTGGCGTTGGTGCCGTGCTTGATCCAGGCGAAACCGTAATCCCCTCCGGGCAGGATGCGGATGCCGCGCTTGTGCATCTTGCGCAGCGACTCGCAGGCGATCTCCAGTTCGCGGTGATAGCCCATGTTCTTCGCCACCTCCGGCGTGATGCCCCACTCGGAGGCGTGATAGGAGGTGTTGATCAGCCAGGCGATGCCCGGGGCGACGAAGTGCTTGTTCTTGTTCGCCTCCAGCATGTCGAGCGCCTCCTCGTCGGCGAAGCTGGCGTGGTAGACCAGCTCGATGCCATGCCGCACGCACTGCTTGACCGACTCGGCCGAACGCGCGTGCGCGGCGAGCCGCTTGCCGCGCATGTGCACCTCGGCGGCGGCGACCGCGATCTCCTCGTCGGTCATCGGCGTGAACTCGGCCGGCAGGCCGGCGATGTACTCGCCCGAAAGATTCAGCTTGATGGTGTCGACGCCGTACTTCAGGAACATGCGCACCGTTTTGCGCATCTCCTCGGGACCGTTGACCACCGCGCCGAAACTGAACTCCGGATAGGGCAGGTGCGGCAGCGTTTCGTCGCCCAGGCCGCCGGGTACGGTGATCTCCTGGCTGGCGGCCAGATAGCGCGGACCGGGGATACGGCCCGACTCGATCGCGTTGCGGATCACCACGTCCAGCCGCGGCTTGGCGGTGGCGGCGCCGACGCAGGAGGTCCAGCCCATCGACAGGTAGCGTTCTGCGATGTGCGCACACCACAGGATGTGCTCCTCGGTCGGCATGCGCTGGATCGCGTTCAGGCTCGGCTGATCGTTCCAGGAGAAGTGCGTATGCGCCTCCACCATGCCCGGCATCAGCGTGGCGCCGGCGCCGTCGACCACCGCCACCCCGGCGACCGGCAGCGCGCGGGCACCGCGGGTGACGCGGCGGATGCGATTGCCCTGCACCAGCACTTCGCCGACGTACGGCGCCGCACCGCTGCCGTCGAAGATCCGCACGTTGGTGAACAACACGTCCGCCATGGCTGCGCCTCCTATTGCACCGGGTTCTCGAGCACGCCGATGCCTTCGATCTCGATGCGCACGCGGTCGCCGGCGCGCAGCCAGCGCGGCGGCGAAAACCCCATGCCGACTCCGGCCGGCGTGCCGGTGGCGATCACATCGCCCGGGTACAGCGTGATGCCGCGCGACACCGTTTCGATCAACGTCGGGATGTCGAAGATCATTTCGGAGGTGCGCGCTTCCTGCCGCAGCTCGCCGTTGACCCAGCAGCGCAACTGAAGATCGCGGCCGTCCAATTCGTCGGCGCCGACCAACCACGGTCCCATCGGACAGAACGTATCGAAGCTCTTGCCCAGATCCCACTGCACGTGGCGTTGCTGCACGTCGCGCGCGCTCACGTCGTTGACGATCGTGTAGCCCCACACGTGCTCGAGCGCGCGGGCGGCGCGGATGTTGACGCCGCCGCGGCCGATCACCACGGCCAGCTCCGCTTCGTAATCCACCTGCTCGGTGATGCCGACCGGAACGCGAATCGGTGCCCCCGGCCCGATCACGCACTCCGGCACCTTGGTGAACACGATCGGCCAGCCGTCTTCCTTCTTCGCAATGTCGGAGAACACGGTCGTCGCCAGCTCGCGCGCATGCGCGCGGTAGTTGCGGCCGACGCAAAAGACGTTGCGCGGCGGTCGCGGCAGCGGCGCCTCGAGCTGCACGGCCGCCAGCGGCAGGCGCGGGCCCGAAGCCGGGGGCACCGGCTTTCCCTCACTCATCGCTTCGATCAACGCCAGCGCGCCGACAGCCGCAACGCTTTCATCGGCAAACGCGAGCGGGGTGATTTCGCTCGCGTCGGCGGACAACAGTCCCACGCAGCGCCGACCTCCCCAGCGGAAGGTGGCGACCTTCATCGTGTCTCCTTGTAGCGCCGGCCTTGGATGCGGCCGTGTTGTCGTTGTCGCGTGCCGCGCTCAAAATGAGACGCGTGTCTCACCGCGCGCCGCTACCATAGCAACACGTTTTCGGAATCGTCAATCCGGTGGCGCACAATCGACTGCCCGCATTCACGTCGGCGCCGGCGCCGCCGGACAACGGACCGCGCGCGCGCACGTACCGGCGGCTGATCGACGGCGCGATGCGCCTGATGCAAAAGGGGGGATTGGTGACGGTCGCCGACGTCGCCGCCACGGCGGGCGTGTCGCGCGCGACCGCGTATCGGTACTTTCCCAGCCGCAGCCGTCTGGTCACCGCCGTGGTCGAGGAGAGCCTGGGCCCGGTGCGCCGCTTCGAATCGCGCGAGGCCGACGGCCGCGAGCGGCTGCGCGACCTGTTCGACCAGACGTTCCCGCGCTTCAAGGAGTTCGAGGCGCAATTGCGCGCCGCGCTGCAACTGGCACTCGAGCATTGGGCGCTCGAGCGCGGCGCGCTGCTGAAGGAGGAGCCGTTTCGCCGCGGCCACCGCCGCCGCATCCTCGACGGCGCCGCCGGTCCGCTGCGCCAACGGTTGGGGGAGGCGAACTATCAGCGGCTGCTGCGCGCGCTGTCGGTCGTGTACGGCATCGAGCCGTACGTGGTGCTGAAGGACATCTGGGGTGCGAGCGACCGCGAGATCGCGGCCATCGCGCGCTGGATGCTGGACGCGCTGATCGACGCCGCATTGCGCGACGCGCGCGCAGGCGCCGCGCGCCGCAACGGCGCACGGCGATGAAGCTGTACTCGGCGCTGGCCGCGTGGTGGCCGCTGCTGTCGCCGCCCGCGCATTACGTCGAGGAAGCCGACGATCTGCTGCCCGACCTGCGCGCGGCGACCGGCGCGTCGCGCACGCTGCTCGAACTCGGCAGCGGCGGCGGCAGCCTAGCTTTCCATCTGCAGCGGCACTTCGCGCTGACGCTGACCGATATCTCGGAGCCGATGCTCGCCGTCAGCCGCGCCGTCAACCCGGAGTGCGAGCATCTGTGCGGCGACATGCGGACGCTGGCGCTGGGCAGGCAGTTCGATCTCGTGCTGATCCACGATGCGATCATGTACGCGACCGACGAGGACGCACTGCGCGCGACGCTGGCCACTGCGTACCGCCACTGCCGCCCCGGCGGCACCGTCGTCGTGCTGCCCGATTGCGTGCGCGAGACCTTCGCGCCCGGCGCCTCGAGCGGCGGCGAGGATGGCCCGGACGGCCGCGGCCTGCGTTATCTCGAGTGGAGCTGGGACCCGGACCCGGACGACACCGCATTCGAAGTCGCGTATGCCGTTCTGCTGCGGGACGCCGATGGCGCCGTGCGCGCCGAGTTCGACCGCCATCGCTGCGGCCTGTTCGCGCGCGCGACTTGGCTGCGGCTTTTCGCTCAGGAGGGTCTTGCCGCGCGCGCGCATCGATCGGTGGGGACGCGACGTGTTCAGGGCCACGCGCATCGAACGGCGCGCGTGAACGGGTGTCGCCCTGGAAGCCGGATCGCGAACGCGTCGCCGCCGCGGAAACGATCTGTCGTGCCCGCCCTCGGCAGCGGCACCCCGCCTCCAGCGACGGTGCCGGCTTCACCGCGGGCGCACGCGCGCGCCATGACCGCGCGCCTCAGAGAAACAGATCCGGCAGCAGTTGCTTCGACCCCGGCACCACGGCGTAGCGATCGAAATCGGTGACGCCGGCGCGCGCGAGCACCTCTTCGTCGATGAAGAAGTTGCCGGTCGTGGTCGCCGCCTCCATCGTCAGGATCGCGTGCGCGGCGTCGGCCATGATCGTCGGCAGCCGGCAGTGTTCGGGGCGCACGCCCGGGATCATCTGCAGCGCCGCGGTCTGGATCACGGTGCGCGGCCACAACGCGTTGACCGCGATGCCGTAGGGGCGGAACTCCTCGGCGTGTCCGAGCACGCACATGCTCATGCCGTACTTGGCCATCGTGTAGGCGACGTGCGGCGCGAACCAGCGCGCGTCCATGTTCAGCGGCGGCGACAGCGTCAGGATGTGCGGGTTGCGCTGGCGGCGGGCGCTTTCCTTCAGATATGGCAGGCAGGCCTGCGTGCACAGGAACGTGCCGCGCACGTTCACACCGAACATCAGGTCGAAACGCTTGATCGGCGTGGCTTCGGTGTTGGTCAGATTGATCGCGCTGGCGTTGTTGACCAGGATGTCGATGCCGCCGAAATGCTCGGCGGTCTTGCGGGCGGCCTCCACCACCTGTGCCTCTTCACGGATGTCCACCGCCAGCGGCAGGCAGCGGCCGCCGGCCGCCTCGATCTCCTGCGCCGCGGTGTAGATCGTGCCCGGCAGCTTCGGGTGCGGTTCGGTGGTCTTGGCCGCGATCGCGACATTCGCCCCGTCGCGCGCGCAGCGTTTGGCGATCTCCAGCCCGATGCCGCGCGAGCCGCCGGAGATGAAAAGGGTCTTTCCTTGCAGCGTCATATGGACTTCTCCTAAGCAGACTTCGGCCACAGCACCATCTGCGTGCAGCGGAACAGCGCGATCGTCTTGCCGGTCTCGACGTGCCGCACCGGCGCGTCCCACACCTGTGTCGTGCGCCCGAGGTGCGCGGCGCGCGCCTCGGCCTCCAGCGTGCCTTCGGTGGCGGTGCCGAGGAAGTTCGTCTTCAGCTCGATCGTCGTGAAGTTCACCGCGCCGTCGGGCAGATGCGCCGCGCAGGCGAATCCACAACAGGTGTCGGCGAGCGCGATCACGCTGGCCGCGTGCAGGTAGCCGTTCGGCGCCAGCAGCTCCGGCTTGATCGGCATCCGCATCAGCAACGCGTTTTCCTGCAACAGCACGACCTGCAGACCGATCAGGTGCGGCAGCCCGATCGCGGCGCGCTGGCGCAGCGTCTCCAAACTGACTTCGTGACGCAGTTTCATGGTCGGGAGTCCGAGCCGGGAGTCAGGAGAAGCGGGAGAAGTCCGGCTTGCGGCGCTCGAAGAAGGCGGTGAACGCCTCTTTGGCTTCGGGGCTGGCGAGCAGCCGCCCGAAGCTCTGCGCCTCCTCGGCGATCATTTTTTCGACCGCCGTTTTCCACCCGGACCGCAGCAGCTTCTTGGTCGCGCGCACCGCCGCTGGCGGCAGTTGCAGAAACCGCGCCGCCTGCCGCTTGGCGTGCGCCAGCACTTCGCCCGGCGGCAGCAGCCGGTTGACGATCCCCATGTCGAGCGCCTCCTCGGCGCTGATCGGCTCCGACAGCAGCAGTTTTTCCGCCGCGCGGTGATAGCCGGCGGCCAGCGGCACCAACAGGCTGGAGGCGAACTCGGTGCACAGGCCGAGACTGACGAACGGCATCGAGAACATCGCGTTGTCCGCCGCGTACACCAGGTCGCAGTGCATCAGCATCGTCGT
>DATLZG010000544.1:0-2669 GCA_035574095.1 Burkholderiaceae bacterium
CGCCGGGTCCGTCACCTGTGCGCGCACTTCGCGCAGCCGCAGGTGCGTGCCCGCTTCGTCTCGTTCCATCAGCCGGCTGTAACCCGCCACGTCGGCGATCAGGATCGCGGCCAGGCGGCGGACCGGCACGCCGCCGGGCGGCGGCGCGGGGGAAGCGGACGGAGCGTCGATCGGCACGGCGCAAGCCTAGCGAATCCGCTTGCCGCTGCCATCACCCGCTGCTTCCGCAGTTCGGCAGAAGGCTTGCCGGCGGCAAGCTTTCTCGGCAGTAACGCCGCGTCACGGCGAGCCCGCTCCGCCTCGCTGCGCGCTGCCGGACGTTTCGCTTGATCTGTGGTCCCGCCGCCAGGAATCGAACCTGGATTTGAGTCTTAGGAGGACCCCGTTCTATCCATTGAACTACGGCGAGCCGGGAGGGCGCGAGTATAGGTGCACGCAATCGCGCGCTCCGGTGATGGCGGCTGCCGGTCACAAAACGCGTGCCGGGTTTCCGATCGATGACTGCCCGATGACAAGGCAACCCAGCGCGGGCCTTGTTTCATCGCGGTTTGCGCGCGGCCGGCCGCGGTTTATCCACAGCTCGTGTGGATAAAATTCGCGCCCTCGTCCGCTGCCCGAACAAAATCCCCCACGATGAGCAGTTCCCCCCGGCCGCGCGGCCGCGCCGCCGCGTACGACGAAGCCTCGATCCGTGTGCTGAAGGGCCTGGAGCCGGTGCGCCAGCGGCCCGGCATGTACACGCGCACCGACTCGCCGCTGCACATCGTGCAAGAGGTGATCGACAACGCGGCCGACGAAATCCTGTCCGGCTTCGGCCGCCGCATCGACGTGACGGTGTTCGCCGACGGCAGCGTGGCGGTGGAAGACGACGGCCGCGGCATTCCGGTCGGTTTGCATCCCGAGGAGAAGTTGCCGGTCGTCGAGATCGTCTTCACGCGGCTGCATGCGGGCGGCAAGTTCGACAAGCGCGCCGGCGGCGCGTACTCGTTTTCCGGCGGCCTGCACGGTGTCGGCGTATCGGTGACCAACGCGCTGTCGAAGCGGCTCGAAGTCACGGTCTGGCGCGACGACAAGGTGCATACGATGGCCTTCGAAGGCGGCGAGGTCGCCGAGCCGCTGCGCGCACGCGCGGCCAGGGCCGGGGAGAAGGCGAGCGGCACGCGGGTGCGCGTATGGCCCGATCCGAAGTACTTCGATTCCGCGCAGGTGCCGCTCGACGAACTGGAACGGCTGCTGCGCAGCAAGGCCGTACTGCTGGCCGGAGCCACGGTCACGCTGACGCTGGAGAAAACCGGCACGACCCGCGAGTGGCGTTACGATGGCGGCCTGCAGCAGTACCTGCTGGCGTCGCTGGGCGGCGAGCTGCTGGTGCCGCCGTTCGAAGGCGAAGGCTATGCCCCGGCCGACGACGAGACCTTCGCCGAAGGCGAAGGTGCGCGCTGGGTGATCGCGTGGACCGAGGAGGGACCGCTGGCGCGCGAGTCGTTCGTGAACCTGATCCCGACATCGGCCGGCGGCACGCACGAGGCCGGCTTGCGCGAGGGTATGTTCAACGCCCTGCGCGCGTTCATCGACGCGCACAACCTGCTGCCGAAGGGCGTGAAGCTGCTGCCCGAGGACGTGTGGGCGCGGGCCAGCTTTGTGCTGTCGGCGCGCGTGCTCGATCCGCAGTTTCAGGGGCAGATCAAGGAGCGGCTGAACAGCCGCGACGCGCTGCGCCTGGTGGCTTCGTTCGTGCGCCCGCAACTGGAGTTCTGGCTGAACCAGCATCCGGAGTACGGCCGCAAGCTCGCCGATCTCGCGATCCGCCAGGCACAGGCACGCGCGCGCGCGGCGCAGAAGGTGGAGAAGAAGAAGGGCTCTGCGGTCGCCGTGCTGCCGGGAAAGCTGACCGACTGCGAATCGACCGACATCAGCCGCAACGAGCTGTTCCTGGTCGAGGGCGACTCGGCGGGCGGCTCGGCCAAGATGGGGCGCGACAAGGAATTCCAGGCCATTTTGCCGTTGCGCGGCAAGGTGCTGAACACCTGGGAGGTCGAACGCGACCGCCTGTTCGCCAACGCCGAAGTGCACGACATCGCGGTGGCGATCGGCGTCGATCCGCACGGGCGCGACGACGATGTCGATCTGTCGGGCCTGCGCTACGGCAAGATTTGCATTCTTGCGGATGCCGACGTCGACGGCGCGCACATCCAGGTGCTGCTGCTGACGCTGATGCTGAGGCACTTTCCCAAGCTGATCGAGCGCGGGCACGTGTATGTGGCGCGGCCGCCGCTGTACCGGGTCGATGTCCCTGCGGCCGGCAAGCGTCCGGCGCGGCGGCTGTACTGCCTGGACGACGCGGAGCTGGAAGCGACGCTCGAGAAGCTCGCTGACGAAGGCGTGCGCGAAGGCAGTTGGACGATCGCGCGCTTCAAGGGCCTGGGCGAAATGAGCGCCGAGCAGTTGTGGGAGACGACGATGAACCCCGACACGCGCCGGCTGCTGCCGGTGGCGATCGGCGCTGTCGGTCTCGAGGCGACCATCGCAACGATGACGATGCTGATGGGGCGCGGCGAAGCGCCGGCGCGCCGGGCATGGCTGGAAGAGCACGGCAACGAGGTCGAGGCGGACGTTTGAGGACGGGTGCGTCCGTGTGTCGGAGACCGGGCCGGCTCTGGCGCGCGCAT
>DATLZG010000545.1:0-3675 GCA_035574095.1 Burkholderiaceae bacterium
CTGGCGATGTCCACCAGCACCATGTCGCCGGCGCAGCCCGGCGCGCGCTCGCGCGTCATCAGCAGACCGCGCACGCGCTTTCCGCGCTGCTGCAGCCGGCGCGCCACGGCGGCCAGCACGGCATCGACGTCGGCGCTGCCGTCGTCCACGATCGCGGCGGCCACCGGCGCTTCGGCTTCTGCGCTCATGCGGGCCGCGCCGTGACCGCGTGCGCCGGCGTCGCGCTCAACGCAACCGCATGCCGGGCTGCGCGCCGGCGTCGGGCGCGAGCAGGAACACGCCCGGCTGCGACTTTTCGTCGTCGGCGCTCGCAGCGAGCACCATGCCCTCGCTGACGCCGAACTTCATTTTGCGCGGGGCGAGATTGGCCACCATCACCGTCAGCCTGCCGACCAATTGCGGCGGCGTGTAATGCGCGCGGATGCCGGCGAACACGGTGCGCGTTCCCAGCGCGCCGACATCCAGCGTGAGCTTGAGCAGCTTGTCGCTGCCGGCGACTTCCTCGGCGGCGACGATACGCGCCACGCGCAGATCGACTTTGGCGAAGTCGTCGATCGCGATCGTCTTGGACTCGGCCGGCGCCGGTGTGGCGGCCGCGGGCGCAGCGGTGGCGGGCGCCGCGTCGGCGCCGAACAGCGCGTCGAGCTGTTTTTCCTCGACGCGCTTCAGCAAGTGCTTGTAGGGCGCGATGCGCTCCTGCCGCTCGGCGAGATCGCTCCAGCGGAAGGCGCGCGGCATGCCGAACAGCTCGCGCGCGACGCGCTCGGCGGTGACCGGCAGCACCGGCGCGAGATAGATCGTCAGCAGCCGGAAGCAATGCATCACGTCGCTGCACACCGCGTGCAGAAGGTCGCGGCTGGCCGGGTCCTTCGCCAGCTCCCACGGCTTGTGGCGGTCGAAGTGCTCGTTGGCGAAATCGGCCACGCGCATGACTTCTCGCAGCGCCTTGCCGTACTCGCGCGCCTCGTAGTGCGCGGCGATGTCCTCGGCGGCGGCGCGCGCCACCGCGTGGCTGCCGGACGGCGCGCCGCTCGGGTCGGCGGTCGGCGCCAGCTTGCCGTCGAAGTACCGCACCAGAAAGTTGGCGGCGCGGCTGGCGATGTTGACGTATTTGCCGACGAGGTCGCTGTTGACGCGCAGCAGGAAATCGTCCGGGTTGAAGTCGATGTCCTCGACGCGCGCGTTCAGCTTGGCTGCGATGTAGTAGCGCAGCCATTCGGCGTTCATGCCCAGTTCGAGATAGCGCAGCGGGTCGATGCCGGTGCCGCGGCTCTTGCTCATCTTCTCGCCGCTGACCGTGATGAAGCCGTGCACGTAGATGTTGTCCGGCACCTTGCGGCCGGAGAACTTCAGCATCGCCGGCCAGAACAGCGTGTGGAAGTACACGATGTCCTTGCCGATGAAGTGCACCTGTTCGACATCGTCGGCGGCGATGAACTCGTCGAACGAGCTCGGCTCGCCGTTCGCACGCGCCTTGCCGCTGTCGAAGTACGCCTTCAGCGCGGCCAGATAGCCGATCGGCGCGTCCAGCCAGACGTAGAAAAACTTGCCGGGCGCATCCGGTATCGGGATGCCGAAATACGGGGCGTCGCGCGAGATGTCCCAGTCGGCCAGCCCCTTGCCGCCGGCGCCGATCCATTCCTGCACTTTCGCGTACACCTCCGGCTGCAGCCGCGGCTCGCCGTGGCGGTTCGTCTCCGCGGTCCACTGGCGCAGGAACTCGACGCAGCGCGGGTCCGACAGGCGGAAGAAAAAATGTTCGGAGCTGCGCAGCTCGGGCCGCGCGCCGGTCAGCGCCGAATAGGGGTTCTTCAGTTCGGTCGGCGCGTAAGTGGCGCCGCAGACCTCGCAGTTGTCGCCGTACTGGTCCTTGGCTCCGCAGCGCGGGCATTCGCCCTTGATGTAACGGTCCGGCAGGAACATGCCTTTCTGCGGGTCGTAGAACTGCTCGATCCGCTTCGCGTAGATCAGCCCGGCGCGCTTCAGCGCCAGATAGATCGACTGCGACAGTTCGACGTTTTCCGGCGATTCGGTCGAATGCCAATGGTCGAACCCGATGTGGAAGCCATCCAGGTACGGCTGCCTCGCGGCGCGCATCTCGGCGATGAACTGCTGCGGCGTTTTGCCGGCTTTCTCGGCGGCGATCATGATCGGCGCGCCGTGCGCGTCCTCGGCGCAGACGAAGTGCACCGCGTGCCCGCGCAGACGCTGAAAGCGCACCCAGATGTCGGCCTGGATGTACTCCATGATGTGGCCGATGTGCGGGCGTCCGTTGGCGTAGGGCAGGGCGGTGGTGACGAACAGGCGGCGTGGCATGAAGCGGGATCGCGGATCGATACTCGGGCGCGGGCGAGATGCCCAATCCCATACTGGCAGTCAGTCTATCAGCGGGGCGCTGCGCGCTTCGCTCGGATAGACTGGTCGCTCGCTCGCCATTGCTGAAATCCGCCGATGATCTCCGTCGAACGCGTCACCGAAGTGCTGAAGGGTCTGGTCGATCCGAACACGGGCAAGGATTACGTCACCGCGCGTGCTGCGCGCAACATCAAGGTCGAGGGCGACACCGTCAGCCTCGACATCGAGCTCGGCTATCCGGCCGCGAGCCAGATCGAACCGATCCGCAAACAGGTGACCGATGCGCTGCTGGCGGCGGGCGCGGCCCGGGTCGACGTCAATGTGACCACGAAGATCGTCGCGCATGCCGTGCAGCGCGGACTGAAGGTGCTGCCGAACGTTAAGAACATCGTCGCCGTGTCCTCTGGCAAGGGCGGGGTGGGAAAGAGCACGGTGGCGGTCAATCTGGCGTTGGCGCTGGCCGCCGAAGGGGCGCGCGTCGGCATGCTGGATGCCGACATCTACGGCCCGAGCCAGCCGATGATGCTGGGCATCGACGGCAAGCCGGAGAGCCTCGACGGCAAGACGATGGAACCGCTGCAGAACTACGGCGTGCAGGCGATGTCGATCGGCTTCATGGTCGACGTGGACCAGCCGATGGTCTGGCGCGGGCCGATGGTCACGCAGGCGTTGCAGCAGTTGCTTGCGCAGACCAACTGGAAAGACGTCGATTACCTGATCGTCGACATGCCGCCCGGCACCGGCGACATCCAGTTGACGCTGGCGCAGCAGGTCCCGGTCACCGGGGCGGTGATCGTGACGACGCCGCAGGACATCGCGCTGATCGACGCGAAAAAGGGCCTGAAGATGTTCGAGAAGGTCAGCGTGCCGATCCTCGGCATCGTCGAGAACATGGCGGTGCACGTGTGCTCGAAATGCGGCCACGCCGAGCACATCTTCGGCGAAGGCGGCGCGCGGCGCATGGCCGAGCAGTACGGGGTCGAGGTGCTGGGATCGCTGCCGTTGGATATCCGCATTCGCGAGCAGACCGATGCCGGCCGCCCCACCGTGGTGGCGGAGCCCGACGGCGAGATCGCGCGCGCTTACAAGGCGATCGCGCGCCGCGTGGCGGTGAAGATCGCCGAGAAAGCCAAGGACCTGTCGCTGAAGATGCCGGCGATCAAGGTCTCGCACACCTGAACCGCCGTGCGGGCTTGGCCACCCGCGCCCCGCAGGTCAGGCGCAGCCGCTGTCGCACCGCGCGCGCCCGCGTCGCGGCCGCGCATCGGCACGCGCGGCGCCGTCCTCGTTTGCGTCGTCGCGGCGCTGCTCGCCGCGTGC
>DATLZG010000546.1:0-6348 GCA_035574095.1 Burkholderiaceae bacterium
CGGCGCAGTTGTTGTTGGGCGCGAGTACGCCGAGAAAGGCACTCAGCTGTGCGTGCAGAAAGACGCGTCCGCCCGCAAGGGACACCGACGGTTTGTCCAGATACGCGTAACACGCACCGCGCTGCAGCCAGTAGCGCCCCCGGTCCGCGAACAGCGCCTGCTGTACCAGCCGCTCGACGGCGGTGCGCTCGAGGATCAGTTCGGCAGCGCCGGCGGTCTGCCAGCTCAGGCTGACCGCGAACAGCGCGAAAAGCGCTCTCATGACTCCTCCCCGATCGCCCACTGGGCTCCGCCCATCCGGTCGGGTCTTCCTTGAACTCCGACCCTGGCGCCAAGTCGTCGCCGGCAAGCCGGGATCGGAGCGGTGCGCACGCCTATGCGGGTCACGCGCCCCGCTTCGCCGGTCGGTACAGCGGCGCGTCGGACAGCCCGACGCGCGTCAGACGTCGAGGTTGGCCGCGTACAGCGCGTTGGCCTCGATGAACTGGCGCCGCGGCTCCACTTCGTCTCCCATCAGCGTGGTGAAGATGCGGTCGGCGCCGATCGCGTCGTCGATCTGCACTTTGAGCAAGCGGCGCACCGCCGGGTCCATCGTGGTCTCCCATAGCTGCTCGGGATTCATCTCGCCCAGGCCTTTGTAGCGCTGTTTGGTCAGACCGCTTTCGGCCTGTGCCAGCAGCCAGCGCATCGCTTCGCGGAAGTCGGAAACCGCAGCCTCTTTGAGCTTGTCGCCATCGCCGCGCACGATCTTGGCGCCGGGCTCGATCAGCCCATGGAACGTCTTGGCCGCCCCGGCCAGCGTCGCGTAGTCGGCACCGAACGCGAAGTCGGCGTCGAGCACGCTGGTCTTGACGTTGCCGTGGTGGCGGCGCGCGATCAGCAGCCGGTGCTTGTCCAGCTTGTCGTCGAACTGGGCGATCACCTCCACCGTGTGGTTGCCCATCGCCGCCGCGAGCCGATGCGCGCTGGCCTCCGCCGCCGCGGCGTCGCGCAGATCGAGCTGCACACCGCCCATGATCGCCTCCAGCGCGGCGCGATCGATCACGCTCGCCAGCCGTTGCACGACCGCGTCGGCCAGCAGGTACTGCCGCGCCAGCTCTTCCAGTGCCGCGCCTTCGATCGGCCGCTGCTCCTGCACGGCCGCTGCGCTCGGATACAGGCGGCTGCCGGCGAGCGCCAACTGCAGCAGATATTGGGCGAGTTCGTGATCGTCCTTCAGGTAGCGCTCTTCGCGCCCGCTCTTGACCTTGTACAGCGGCGGCTGCGCGATATAAATGTGGCCGCGTTCGATCAACTGCGGCATCTGGCGATAAAACAGCGTCAGCAGCAGCGTGCGGATGTGGGCGCCGTCGACGTCGGCGTCGGTCATGATGATCACGCGGTGATAGCGCAGCTTGTCCGGATTGAAGTCCGGCCCGATGCTGGTGCCCAGGGCGGTGATCAGCGTGGCGATCTGCTCGGAGGAGATCAGTTTGTCGAAGCGCGCCTTCTCGACATTCAACACCTTGCCGCGCAGCGGCAGCACTGCCTGGAATTTGCGGTCGCGCCCCTGCTTGGCCGAGCCGCCCGCGGAATCGCCCTCGACGATGTAGAGCTCGGCCTTGGCCGGATCGCGCTCCTGGCAGTCGGCCAGCTTGCCCGGCAGTCCGGCGCCGTCCAGCACGCCCTTGCGGCGCGTCATCTCGCGCGCCTTGCGCGCCGCCTCTCTCGCGCGCGCGGCTTCGACGATCTTGCCGCAGATGGTCTTGGCGTCGGCCGGGTTCTCCAGCAGGAAGGTCTCCAGCGCCTTGCCGACCACCTCTTCGACCGCCGGCCGCACTTCGCTCGAAACGAGCTTGTCCTTGGTCTGGCTGCTGAACTTCGGCTCCGGCACCTTGACCGACAACACGCAGGTCAGCCCTTCGCGCATGTCGTCGCCGGTGGTCTCGACGCGCGCCTTCTTCGCGAACTCGTGCTCTTCGATGTATTTGTTCAGCACGCGCGTCATCGCCGCGCGCAGGCCGGTGATGTGCGTGCCGCCGTCTTTCTGCGGGATGTTGTTGGTGAACGCCAGCAGCGTCTCGGAGTAGCCGTCGTTCCACTGCATCGCCACCTCGACGCCGACCGGCACGCCGCCGGCGTTGGATTCGGCCGCGACGTGGAAGATGCGCGGGTGCAGCACCGTCTTGGCCTTGTTGATGTACTCGACGAAGCCCTTGACGCCGCCGGAGAACGCGAAATCCTCCTCTTTGCCGGTGCGCTGGTCGATCAGGCGGATGCGCACGCCGTTGTTCAGGAACGACAGCTCGCGCAACCGCTTCGACAGGATCTCGTAGTGAAACTCGACGTGGGAGAAGATCTCCTCGTCGGGCAGGAAGTGCACCTCGGTGCCGCGCTTTTCCGTCTCGCCGATCACCTGCATCGGCGCCACCCGCACGCCGTCGATCTCCTGCACGATGCGGTTTTGCACCTCGCCGCGCTTGAACTCCAGGTAGTGCACCTTGCCGTCGCGGCGCACGGTCAGCCGCAACCACTTCGACAGCGCGTTCACGCACGACACGCCTACGCCGTGCAGGCCGCCCGACACCTTGTAGCTGTTCTGGTTGAACTTGCCGCCGGCGTGCAGCTCGGTCAGCGCGATCTCGGCTGCCGAGCGCTTCGGGTCGTGCTTGTCGTCGAACTTGATGCCGGTCGGAATGCCGCGGCCGTTGTCGATCACCGAGATCGAGTTGTCGGTGTGGATCGTGACGACGATGTCGTCGCAGTAGCCGGCCAGCGCTTCGTCGATCGCGTTGTCGACGACTTCGAACACCATGTGGTGCAGCCCGGTGCCGTCGGCGGTATCGCCGATGTACATGCCCGGGCGCTTGCGCACCGCTTCCAGGCCCTCGAGGATCTGGATGCTGGCGGCTCCGTACTCGTTCGCAGCGGCGGGAGGCGGCGCCGGAGTGCCCGGCGGAGGATTCGGAACGGCTGCCATCGCGTCAGATCCGCATCGGCATCACGACGTACTTGAAGCGCTCCGAGTCCGGAATCGTCACCAGAGCGCTGCCGAGCGAATCGCCGAGCGCGAAGCGCACCGCTTCGCTTTTCAGGTTACCGAGCACGTCGGTCAAGTAGGTGACGTTGAAGCCGATGTCCAGAGGCTCGCCGCCGTAGTCGATCTCCAATTCCTCCTGCGCCTCCTCCTGGTCGGCATTGGTCGAGCTGATCTTCAGGGTGTTCGGCGCCAGCACGCAGCGCACGCCTTTGAACTTCTCGGTCGTCAGGATGGCGACCCGCTGCAGCGCTGCCATCAGCGTGCCGCGATCGATCACGAACACCTTCTGGTTGTTGACCGGAATGACCTTCATGTAATCGGGGAACTTGCCCTCGACCAGCTTGGAGATCAGTTCGATGCCGCCGAACGTGAACTTGACCTGGTTCGAGGCCATCTGCACGCGCACGGACTCCTCGGCGTCCGGCAGCAGCCGCATCAATTCCAGGATCGTCTTGCGCGGGACGATCGCCTCCAGGCGCGGCGTGGCGCCACCGTCCTTGCTCACCTCGCACAGGGCCAGCCGGTGGCCGTCGGTGGCGACCGCGCGCAGCAGGCCACCGTCGACCACCAGCAGCATGCCGTTCAGGTAGTAGCGGATGTCCTGCGCCGCCATCGCGAAATGCACCATCGACAGCAGATACTTCAACGTCGCCGCAGGCAGCGTGAAGTCGGCCGAGAACTCGGCCTGCGCGACCGTCGGAAACTCCTCCGCGGCAAGCGTCTGCAGCGCGAAGCGGCTGCGGCCCGACGCCAGCGTCAGCTTGCGGTTGGCGAGCGACAGCGACACTTCCGCTTCGGGCAGGGCACGCAGGATGTCGACCAGTTTGCGCGCCGACACGGTGGTCGCCAGCGTTTCCTTGCCGCTGCCGATATCGGCCCCGGTTTGGATCTGGATCTCGAGGTCGGTCGCGGTGAACGACAAATGCTCGCCCTCTTTGCGCAGCAGAACGTTGGCGAGGATCGGCAGCGTCTGCCGACGTTCGACGATGCCGCTCACCACCTGCAGCGGTTTCAGCAGCGCGTCGCGCGGCGCTTTCACGAAAGACATTGTTTTCTTTCCTCTGGGTAATGCTCAGATAGTAGATGCGGGCTCCGCCTGGGGATAAACCTCGAAATCGCTGCCGGCGCGGCAACTTGGCACCACAGCAGGCCTGTGGGCAAGCGCCCGCAATGCGCTGAATCGCAGGTGGATACCTTGCGCGGCGATGCACGGCGCCGCGCGCCGGCGCGCCGGTTGTCCCGGCTTGTCCACAGCGAAACCACAGGATCGCACGCGCTTCAGCCTTTCAGCGTTTGCTCGAGCACGTGCAAGGCGTGGTTCAGCTCCGCGTCCTTCTGCCGCAACTGGCCGATCTTGCGCACCGCATGCAGCACGGTCGTATGGTCACGGCCGCCGAACAGCTCGCCGATCTCGGGCAGGCTTTTCTGCGTCATCTCCTTCGCCAAGTACATCGCCACTTGGCGCGGCACCGCGATGTTGGAAGGGCGCCGCTTGCTGAACATGTCGGCGACCTTGATCTTGTAGTACTCGGCCACCGTCTTCTGAATGAGGTCGACCGTGATCTGGCCGGTGCCGGCCGACACCAGGTCTTTCAGCGCCTCGCGCGCGAGGTCGACGGTGATCGGTCGCGCGTTGAAGTGGGAGAATGCGATCACCTTGCGCAGCGCGCCCTCCAGCTCACGCACGTTGCTGCGCAGATTCTTGGCGATGAAGAACGCCACGTCCTCGCTGAGCTGCACGCGCTCCAACTCGGCTTTCTTCAACAATATGGCGACCCGCATCTCCAGCTCGGGCGGCTCGATCGCCACTGTCAGCCCGGAGGAGAAGCGCGACACCAGCCGGTCTTCGATGTCCTTCAGTTCCTTCGGATAGGTGTCGCACGTGATGATGATCTGGCGCCGGCCGGCGACCAGCGCCTCGAAGGCGTAGAAAAACTCCTCCTGCGTGCGGCTCTTGCCGCCGAAGAACTGGATATCGTCGATCAACAGCAGGTCGAGCGAGTGGTAGTAGCGCTTGAAGTCGTCGAACGCCTTTTTCTGGTAGGCGCGCACCACATCGCTGACGTACTGCTCGGCGTGGATGTAACGTACCTTGGCGTTTGGCTTGCGCCCGAGCAGGCCATTGCCGACCGCGTGCACCAAATGGGTTTTGCCCAGGCCCACGCCTCCATACAGGAACAGCGGGTTATAGGAGCCGCCCGGGTTCTCGCACACCTGCATCGCGGCGGCGCGCGCGAGCTGGTTCGCTTTGCCGGTGACGAAATTGTCGAAACTGAGCAGCGGGTTCAGCCGCGCTCGCTCGGCGACCGGATCGGCGCCGTTCGCCGGCGTGGCCGCCATTGCGGTCTCGACAGGAGGCGCCGGCTCGGGGTTCTCCAGTTCGAACTCGAGGCTGACCGGCCGTTGCGCGACATTCGCCGCCACTGCCTGGATGCGTGCAGCGAATTGGGCGCGGATCGTATCGAGCTTCAGGCGGTTCGGCGCCCCGATACGCAGCCGCCCAGAGGCGGCGTCGTAGTCGACCTTCAGCGGTTTGATCCAAGCTGAATATTGTTGAGGCGTCAGCTCGCGTTCCAGCAGACGCGAGCAGTCGGTCCAAAAGTGGTGCATCGCGCTTGTCATCCACCCTCAGCGGTCGCGGTCTCGCCAGTCGTTCGGTTCGGCGGCGCGCCGTGTCGTTGTTCGTCGGTTTCGGCGCGGCGCTCGCATCGGGCGCGCACTGCCGGCTGAACTTGCAGAGATTTCTTGTGACAAGGGCGCGATTGTAGTCGGCTGCACCCGGGTTATCCACAGGCTGCTCAGTCCGCAGGCGACGTGCATCCAGCGTCATTAAACACGATCGATGATAGCGTGCGCTTACAAGACGTTCCCGTATCGGGCGGCGGGGCCAAAATTTTCGCGCGCCGATGAACAAGCTGTGCACAAGCGGTGGATATGCGGTGGACAACCGGGCGGTTTGACGCGCGTTGCCCTCGTCGCGTCTAATACGCGGCTTTTCGCCGCGCGGGCGGATCGACGCGCGGCTGGCTTTCTTCGGGATCACTGCGATGGCCACCAAACGCACGTTTCAGCCGTCCGTCGTCAAGCGCAAGCGCACGCACGGATTTCTGGTTCGAATGAAGTCGCGCGGCGGGCGCGCGGTTCTGAACGCGCGCCGCGCGAAGGGTCGCAAACGCCTGGCGATCTGAACGCGACGCGCGCCGCATACGCCTTTCCGCGCGCGTTACGGCTGCGCGGTGAGGCGGAGTTCGCCGCACTCGCGCAGCCGGGAACGTTCCGAGTTGCTTCGCGCTGGATTGTGTTGAGCGCCCGATCCGTTCCGTCCGCCG
>DATLZG010000547.1:0-2991 GCA_035574095.1 Burkholderiaceae bacterium
GCATCTGGGATCGCAGCGCGGCGCTCGGCGGCATGAACCACTTCATGTTGCCCGGTGCCGATGCCGGCGGCGCCGACGACAGCGTCGGCCTGGCCGGCCGCTACGGCGCGTATGCGATGGAAAAGCTGATCAACGAATTGATCAAGCGCGGCGGCCGCAAGGCGAACCTGGAGGCCAAGGTGTTCGGCGGTGGCCAGGTGATGCGCAACTTCACGACCTTGAACGTCGGCGAGCGCAACGTGCGCTTCGTGCTCGACTTCCTCCGTACCGAGGGCATCCGCGTCGTATCGCAGGACCTGCTCGACGTGCACCCGCGGCGGGTGCTGTTCTTTCCCACCACCGGCCGCGCGCTGTGCAAGAAGCTGGCGCGTGCCGATGCGGCGCTGGTGGCGGCCGAGCAGCAGTACAACGCCCGCCTGCGCGAACGCCCGGTGGCCGGCGACGTCGAACTGTTCTAAGGGGCGAGAAGATGAACAACAAGACCCGCGTGCTGATCGTGGACGACTCGGCGCTGGTGCGCAGCGTGCTGACCGAGATCATCAACCGCCAGCCGGATCTCGAGGTCATCGGCACCGCGCCCGACCCGCTGGTCGCGCGCGAACTGATCCGCGCCCACAACCCGGACGTGCTGACGCTGGACGTCGAAATGCCGAAGATGGACGGCCTCGACTTCCTCGAGAAGCTGATGCGGCTGCGGCCGATGCCGGTGGTGATGGTGTCCACGCTGACCGACCGCGGCGCCGAGACCACGCTGCGCGCGCTGGAGCTGGGCGCGGTCGATTTCGTCGCCAAGCCGCGCCTCGGTGTCGCCGCCGGCATCGCCGAGATGGCCAACGAGATCTGCGACAAGATCCGCGTGGCGGCGCGCGCCAAGACCTTTCGCCAACCGAACGCGCGTGCACCGGCGCCGCCGCCCGCGAAAGCGCGCCCGGCGCAGTACTCGCGGCTGTCGACCGAGAAGCTGATCGCGATCGGCGCCTCCACCGGCGGCACCGAAGCGATCCGCGTCGTGCTGGAACAGTTGCCGGCCGACTCGCCGGCGGTGCTGATCACGCAGCACATGCCGCCCGGGTTCACGCGCAGTTTCGCCGCGCGCCTGAACTCGCTGACCCGCCTGACGGTCAGCGAAGCGGTCGACGGCGAACGCGCGCTGCCCGGGCACGCTTACATCGCCCCCGGCGACCGCCATCTGCGTCTGACGCGCAGCGGCGCCAACTACCAGTTGGCGCTCGACGATGGCCCGCCGGTGAACCGGCACCGACCCTCGGTCGAGGTGCTGTTCCGCTCGGTGGCGCAGCACGCCGGCCCGAACGCGATCGGCGTGATGCTGACCGGCATGGGAAAGGACGGCGCGCAGGCGATGCGCGAGATGAAAGACGCCGGCGCCTACAACATCGCGCAGGACGAAGCCACCTGCGTCGTGTTCGGCATGCCGAAAGAGGCGATCGCCGTCGGCGCGGTGGACGACGTGCTGCCAGTGCAGCGCATCGCCCAGCGCATCCAGGAGCGGCTCGCCGCCGTCGGCGCCGGCCATCGGGTGTGAAAGGTTTCCCGCCCGCCCTCGCCCTACGGCGACTTGCCGTGCGGAAGCGCCGCCGCCGGAGCGCGGATCGCCGATAATCCCCCCGCAAAGCCCGCCGGGCGATCGCTGGCAGACGCTGTCTGCGAGAGGAACGTCCGGACTCCACAGAGCGGCGTAGCAGGTAACACCTGCCCACCGTGAGGTGAGGATCAGAGCAACAGAGACGAGTCGGCGCGCGGCTGCGGAAACGCGCAGTGCGCCGGGTGAAACGGGCAATCTCTACGCGGAGCAACACCAAGTAGGCAGCCGACGATCCTGCTCGGGGAGGCTGCGGGTAGGTGGCTCGAGCCGGCGCGCGAGCGCCGGCCTAGAGGAATGATCGCCACGGCGCCAGCGATGGCGCCGCACAGAATCCGGCGTACAGGCGGGCTTTGCTTTCTCATGCTCCAAGGTCCCGCGGAACCCGACCGCGGGGCGGGGCTGCGCGAACGCGCCAGCCCGCGGCGACTGCGCGTCCGCGGTGCGAGCGAGCCTCGGCTTGCGCCGTCGAGTTGAGGTTCCACTTTCACTCGGGCGCGTATCCCATTCATTCACTGCGAGTTTGTGACGTTGGTCGGCACTTGAACTGTTGCGGCTAAGTGCTTGTCGGCATTGGAAAAACGGCGGTTTTTCGCTTGACCCCCGCCGCGCGCGCGACTACAGTCGCGAGTGGGAATTAGTGAACAAAAGTGCCAGAGCACCCAACGCCGCATGTTCGAGGGGGAAGACGCGCTCACGCTCGATGCCAAGGGGCGGATGCCGATGCCGGCCCGGCATCGCGACGCCCTGATGAGCATTTGCGGCGGCCAGTTGACGCTAGTGCGCCACCCCGACGGCTGCCTGATCGTCTACCCGCGCCCGCGCTGGGACGAGAAGCGAGCCGAGCTGGCGCAACGCGGCACGCGCGACCGCTGGCTGCAGCGGCTGGTGATCGGCAGCGCGCGTCCGGTCGAGATCGACGCCGCCGGCCGTTTCCTCGTGCCTTACGAGCTGCGGCAGGCAGCGCACTTGGAGCGCGACGTGAAGCTGATCGGCCAGGGGCCGCACCTGGAGCTGTGGGACGCGCAACGATTCGAGCAACTGCTGGCGGAGAACGTGTCGCCCGCGACGACGCTCGAAGGCGACAGGCCCTTCGATTTCTGACGCCTGTGAATGCCGTCCGCTACGCCCATGCCCTCCGAGCACCGCACGGTGTTGCGCGACACCGCCGTCGACTGGCTGGTGACCGCGCCCGACGGCACCTATGTCGACGCGACGTTCGGCCGTGGCGGCCATTCGGTTGCCGTCCTGCAGCGGCTGGGCCCGCGCGGCCGGCTGTACGCCTTCGATCGCGATCCGGAGGCGGCAGCGGCGGCGGCGCGCATCGCCGATCCGCGCTTCGGCTTCGAGCGCATCCGCTTTTCACAGATCGCCGCCACGCTGGCAGCGAA
>DATLZG010000548.1:0-6531 GCA_035574095.1 Burkholderiaceae bacterium
CGCTTGGCTATCTGGTCGGCTTGTCGCTGAGCTACGTGCTGAATTCCCGATGGACGTTCGCCTACCGCGGCGCGCACGTGGACGCCGTGCCGCGATTCCTGTTCGTGATCGCGACGGCCTACGCCGCCAACCTCGTCGCACTGCTGCTGGCACGCGACTGGCTTGGCGTTGACAGCCACGTCGCCCAACTGCTCGGTGTCGCCGCGTACGTGGCCATCGGCTTCGTTGGCTCGCGGCTGTACGCATTCCCGCGCTGAGCCGCATCTTTCCCCGCCACCCGCCGCCATGCGCAATCTATCGATCGTCGTGCCCTGCTACAACGAACAGGAGGTGCTGCCGGAAACTTGCCGGCGGCTCGTTGAAGTACTCACGAAACTTGAAGACGCGGGCAGGGTCTCCGCCGCCAGCCGCATCTACTTCGTCGACGACGGAAGCCGCGACCGGACGTGGGCTCTCATTGAATCATTTGTCGAGCAGGGGCTGCCGGTCGTCGGCGTGAAGCTATCCCGCAACCGCGGGCACCAGAACGCACTGCTCGCAGGTCTGTTCGCGGCCGATGGCGATGCGATCGTTAGCGTCGATGCGGACCTGCAGGATGACCTCGGCGCGATCGAGAAGATGCTCGACCACTTCGAAGCCAGTTGCGATGTCGTCTATGGCGTTCGCCGTCGCCGGGACTCGGACCCGGCATTCAAGCGTACGACCGCCGAGGCATTCTATCGGCTGATGAACTGGTTCGGTGCGGAGACAGTGTTCAATCATGCCGACTACCGCCTGCTCAGCCGACGCGCGGTTGACGCGCTGAAGGAGTTTCGCGAGGTCAACTTGTTTCTGCGGGGGATCGTGCCGCTGATCGGGTTTAGGTCCGCGATCGTCGAGTACGACCGCGTTGCCCGCTTTGCCGGCGAGTCAAAGTACCCACTCCGTCGAATGATCTCGCTGAGCCTCAACGCGATCACATCCTTTTCGGTCACGCCGCTGCGGATCATCAGCGCGATCGGGCTGATCGTCTCGAGCGCCAGCGCATTGCTCGGCATGTGGGTGCTCGCCGTGGCGCTGTTCACCGACCGGACCATCGCCGGCTGGGCGTCGACCGTCCTACCGATCTATTTCCTCGGCGGCATCCAACTGCTCAGCCTCGGCGTAATCGGCGAGTACGTTGGAAAGATCTATATGGAAACCAAGGCGAGGCCGAGGTTTGTCATTGAGGCCATCGTCGCGCGGATGAGCAACGTCGCACCACCGGGGGACGAGCCGTACCCTTTGAACGAGTCAGTGCGAATGCCACGGCCTCAAGTCGCATAGACATCGTGAGCCGACAAGCCATCCTCGGAGAGTCAATGGCATTTGTTGAGAATGGGCCAAATGGCAAGGTCAACGTCCCAGCGCGGTTACGAGGATGACAGATGATGCCCCGTGGCCTATAGAACGGAGCCACACTGTTTGAAATCAACGGAAGAGATATAGGCGTTTCTCTCGCATGAACAGAATCGCACGGTCACAGAGACCGCGTGAGCAATGAACAATGTGACGCCCGAGGTTTTCGTCGCCCAGCTCATGATTGCGGATTAGTTGCTCGGCTCGATGAAAGTACGTATGCACGTGACCGATGTGTCGCCATTGATGGGAAGCGCTGACTACATACCCGGCTAGGCAGATGACGGCGAATGTGCTCGTAATCGCTTTCGCAGCGCGTCCTTCGATTAACGCGGCAGCTAGCGCGAAGCCGACGACGTAGAGCGTGAAGAGCCTCGTGAAGCGTTGCGCTAAAAGAACGTCTTCGCCGCCGTCGAAGTAGCGCGACGTAAGAATCGCCAATGCGGCTAGAAACGAAAACGCCATGAACAGTACGGGCAGGATCGTTCTTCGATATGCGTTCTGCTTCCAATAGAGCCAAAGCACGGAGCAAAGCCCAAATGCGACGGCAGCTCCGACACCATAGCGGAGCAAATGCGGCTGAGCCGAGTAATAGCGTAGTACGGTATTGTCAATCAGGGGCTGCGACATGCTGGACAGCACAGCACGAACGATGATGTCCGGCGATGCCACAAGCGCGGCGAGCGCGGCTCCGCGCGCCGTCTCAGACCCGGGAATACCCGGGCCGAGCACCAGGCGCATCGGCGCCAGCACGACGGAAATAGTGACCAGCAACTGGACGAATTGCTGCCATCGAAGCGTGCCCGAGAGGGTCAGAAGCCCTGCGGCGCACAAGACGGTGATCGATGCCGCTAGCCCGATCGAATCACCGAGTATCAAGACGAGTACGAAAAGGACAAGGAACGCGAGCCACGAGATCCGCTGTTGTACGGCTCGGTCGAAAGCGACCAGAAGGATCAGGGCGAGGGCAAAGTAGAAGTACTCGAAAACCACCAGAAACCACGGAAAGTCGCTGGTGATGCAAAAGTACCCGATCGTGCCGATGAGCACGGCGGCGTTGAAGTTGGCACCGTCGGCCCGATATAGCCAGAACTGGCGGGCGATTAGCAGCGCGCCCGCAACATAAGAGACCACCCCCCAGACGAGTTGAAGATACAAGTTCAGGGCGAAGTACTTGTAGGCAATCAGCAAGAAAGCCAGCGCCGCGAAGTGTGAATGGGCGAGAAAGGTGTATTGACCAAGGAGATACTGCCCCAAGCCGATGCGCCCCTCGACGTATGGAATGAGTAGTCCCGTGATCCAAGTCCAATGGTCGGCAAGCGCGATGTTGTTTGCAACGCGCACGAGGTACGCGAACGTAGTTAGTGCTATCGTCAGCGAAAGCAGCGCAATGACAGCGCTTAGACTCGGCCCTGTTCGCCTAATCGCGTTGCTGATCCTTGCTGCCGCATGCATGCGTCAGACGCCTCATCGCGTTGCAGCGAGTGCCCGCGCCAGCACTAGCGCGATGCGCGTGCTGGCACGACCATCACCATAAGGGGAAGCACCCCGGGCCATACGCGCGAAGCTTTCCCGGTCAGAAAGCAACCTCGACATCTCCGTGACAATGCTTTGGCGCTCGGTGCCCACGAGGCGGACCACGCCGGCTTCCACCGCCTCCGGCCGCTCCGTCTCGTTGCGCAGCACGAGCACTGGTTTTCCAAGCGCTGGTGCCTCCTCTTGTACTCCGCCCGAGTCCGTCAGCACGAGATAGGCCGCCTTCATCGCCGCGACGAATGCTTCGTATTCGAGTGGGGCCACCAGCCTGATCCGCGGATGTCCGCCCAGTATGCGCTCGGCGAGTGCCTTGACGTTCGGATTGGGGTGGACCGGGTACAGCACGGCAACGTCCTCGAAGCGATCGACGATTTCGCGAACCGCGCGAAACGCGCTTTCCATCGGCGCGCCGAAGTTTTCCCTCCGATGGGCCGTCAGCAAGATCAGACGCCGCCCCGCCGCCCACGATAGGTCTACTCCGCGTGCGCGCGGCGCGACGGCGAGAAGCGCATCGATCACGGTGTTGCCCGTGACGTGGATCGCCCCGTCGGGGATGCCCTCGCGCAGCAGATTGCGGCGGGCCGTTTCGGTTGGCGCGAAGTGCCAACGCGCGAGCCGACTCGCCAGCACGCGGTTCGCCTCCTCCGGAAACGGGTAGTAGAGATCCCCAGTGCGCAGTCCCGCCTCGACGTGGCCGAACGGCACCCTGCGATAGAACGCCGCCAGCGCTGTGCAGAACACCGTCGTCGTATCGCCCTGCGCCAGCACCGCGTCTGGACGCGCGGCTTCCAGCGCGGTGTCGAGCGCCTCGATCAGTTGCGCGGTCAGCCTCGGCAGCTGCTGATTCGGCCGCATGATGTTTAGATCGGCGTCGGCGCCGAGGCCGAACAACCGCATCACCTGGTCCAGCAGCTCGCGGTGCTGCGCGGTGAGTAGCACGTACGGCCGCGCCCACTCTTCGCGCCGAAGCGTGTGCACGATCGGCGCCATCTTGATCGCTTCGGGACGTGTACCGATTACGCAGACAATCGTTCGCTTGGACACTTGCAGTAAACGCGGAGAGGATCGAACGACCGACGCCCTATCTCTTCGGCGGCGCCTTCGGTGCTTTCTGGATCGCGCGCTGCAGTTCCTCAAGCAGCTTCGGATCCTCTACCGGCTTTCCTGGACCCGCCGCAGGCGCGGGCTGCTGCGAGGCCGCGGGCGGCGTCTCAGTCGGCTCTTTAGTCTGGCCCGGAACGGGCTTGTCCGCTTCGCTCGACTCGCTGGGCGCCTTGGGCACTGGCTTCGCCGAGCGCGGCATCGAGTCCACAGGCGGTGGCGCTGGCGGGAGCACGACGGCGGGTGCGCCCTGCGCCGCGGCCCACGGGCCAAGCTGCGAGCGGAAGGCGTCGGTCAGCGCTTTCGCCTCGAAGTCGTTGTTCACAAGGTACGGCGTGATCAGGACGATCAACTCGGTGCGGTCGGTCGTGTCGGAGTTCGTTCGAAAAAGCTGCCCGACAAGCGGAAGGTCCTTCAGGAACGGGATCCCGGAGTCCGAGCGCGAATCGTTCTGCGAGATCAGCCCGGCCAGCAACGCAGTCGTCCCCTCGCTCAATGCCAGCTTCGTTTCGACCTTGCGCGTGGAGATCGTCGGCGAGATGTTAACGCCGGTACGCGTCTGTTCTGCCGAGCTGACCTCTTGAATCACATCCAATTCGATTCGACCGCCGGAGTGGATGATCGGCCGCACTCGAAGGATGATGCCCGTCTGACGGTACTGCACGGTCTGCAAGATCGACCCCGTAATTCCCCCGGTCGGGGTCGTCTGCTGGCTGGTAATGACCGGTACCTCTTGCCCGACCTGGATCATCGCCTGTTCGCCGTTGCGCGCCATCAAGCGCGGACTCGACAGCACGCGCGCGCGATTGGACGCAGCTAGCGCGTTGATCAACGCGCGCGTCTGTCCGGCGGACCCGAGGATGCGGACCAGTAGGCCGTCGCTGCCGATGCCAAGGCCATCCAAGGTGCCTCCGCGAACTTCCCTGCCGCCGATGCTCGGATCCGCGAGCGCCCACTCGATGCCTAGGTTCTCGCGCTCGCCGAGGCGGACCTCCGCCACGGTCACTTCGATCAGAGCCGTTCGCGCCGGCCGGTCAAGCTCCTGCAACAGGCTGATGAACTGCGTATAGCTGTCCGGTGCGCCTTGAAAGATCAGCGTGTTCGTTCCGGGATTGACGACGACGCGCGGAACCTGCCGCGCCGGCTGGTTCGGCGCCGCCGGTGCGGTCGCTGCCCCGCTGATCAGCTCCTGCAGCGTCTTCGCGAGGTCGCGTGCATCGGTGTTGCGCGCCGAGTACGTGAAGAAGCCGGCGGTACCGCCCCCGCGGCCCGTGCCGGGCTGGTCGAGTTCCTTGACCCAGCGCGCGACGTGTTCGAGCGCTGTCGGCGACACGGCGAAAACGACGATCGAGTTGATCGGCGCAATCGGGAGCAGGATGATCGGCTGATTGCCAGTCGCAACGGTGCCGACCGAGAAGCCCTGCGCGGTGAGCACGTCCGCAAGTCTTCGCGCCAGCTCGTCGGCGGTCCAGTACGCCGGCTCGATGCGGATGCTCGAGCGGCCCCTGAGCATCGGCTGATCGAGCACCTGCAGCGCGTCAATGACGGTCGCCACGGTATCGGCCATGCCGCTGATCAGTAGCGCGTTGCGCGGGACGTCTTCAGTGAACTGAATGCGGTTGCCGAAGATCGTTCTCAGCCATTGCGCCGCGTCCTGCACGCGCACGTTTTCGAGATCGTAGAACTGGTAAACAGGTCGCAGCGGCTGCGGCACGTCCGGCAGCGCCCGGCCGCGGCGAATCTCCGGGCTGAATGCGGTCGCGGCACTGTCCGGAACAACGCGAAACGCACCCCCGACATCCACGACCGCAATCCCATAGGTCTTCAGCAGCAGGCGCGCCGTCTCGAAAACCTCGTACCGGTTCTGCGGCTTGCCCGTCCTTATCGTCACGAGGTCCTGCCTCTGCGCGACTGCCGGGTCGATCAGCACATTCGCCTTCAACACGCTGCCGAACACGACCTGGATGAAGGTCGGCAGCGGCGTCTGATCGAAGTTAAGACTCGTGTCGCGCGGTTCGTCCGGCGGAAAGGGCGGCGCGGGCGGCGCTGACTGCGCGCGTCTCGGCGGCTCGATCGCAAGCGGCGGTGCAGGCGAGATCACCGTTTCGCGCGGCGGTTCGACCGTTGTCGCGGCCGGCCGCGCGGCTTCCTCCTTCTGTCGCACGGCCATCGGCGCCGGGATGGCGGACTGGCGCACGATCGGCTGCATGTCGGTCGGCAGCAGGCCGCGCTGCGCGGTCGTACAAGCGCCCAACAGCAAGGCGCCCAAGACGACGAATCGACCTGCGCCGCAGCGTTGCGTCGAATGGATATCCGAGGTCATGGCGCAGAAAGCCTCAAGATGCGTCGCTTCCCGTTCAGCTCGATGGTCAAGCGGTCGGCCTCAATGCCGCGGATGATCGCACCCCCCGGCAGCTTGTCGCCGACTCTCAGTTCGTACGGCGGTTCGTTGCCAACCCTTATTAGCGCGGAACGATCGTTGCCAGCGACGACCGCAGCCATGATCCGCCAGTCGGG
>DATLZG010000549.1:0-3931 GCA_035574095.1 Burkholderiaceae bacterium
CCGCCTGCATCGCCACCGGGCATTCCGCGATGCGCATCTCAGCCTCCGGCCACCAGGCGCGCGGCCTGTTCGTACCAGTCCTGCAAGTACGGCGGCACGTACAGGCCCAATAACAGCGCCAGCGCCAAGTGCACGAACACCGGAATCAGCGCCGGCGGATGCGCGAGCGGCTTGACCGTCGTCTCTCCGAACACCATCGGCTGCACCTTGACCAGCACCGCGGCGAAGGCGACGCCGAGCGCGAGCAACAGCAGCGGCGTGGTCCACGGAAACTCGCGCATCGCGGTGGTCAGGATCAGGAACTCGCTGGCGAAGACGCCGAACGGCGGCATGCCGAGGATCGCCAGCGTGCCGATCATCAGCCCCCAGCCGACGGTCGGACTGACGCGGATCAGCCCGCGAATGTCGTCCATGATCTGCGTGCCGGCCTTCTGCGCCGCGTGGCCGACGGCGAAGAAGATGGCGGATTTCACCAGCGAATGCACGGTCATGTGCAGCAGGCCGGCGAAGCTGGCGATCGCGCCGCCCATGCCGAACGCGAACGTGATCAGCCCCATGTGCTCGATCGACGAGTACGCGAACATGCGCTTGATGTCGCGCTGGCGCGAGAGGAAGAACGCCGCCAGCACGACCGACAGCAGGCCGAAGCCCATCATCAGATCGCCGGCGAAGCGCGTCGCCAAAGCGCCGTCGGCCAGCACCTTACAGCGCAGGACCGCGTACAGCGCGACGTTCAACAGCAGGCCCGACAGCACCGCCGAGATCGGCGTCGGGCCTTCCGCGTGCGCGTCGGGCAGCCAGTTGTGCAGCGGCGCCAGCCCGACCTTGGTGCCGTAGCCGACCAGCAGGAACACGAAAGCGAGCGCGACCACGGTCGGCTCCAGTTGCGCCTTCACCGCGTCGAGATTCGTCCACAGCAGACCGCCGCCTTCGGCGCCGATCACGCGCTCCGCCGCCAGATACAGCAGGATCGTGCCGAACAGCGCCTGCGCGATGCCGACCCCGCACAGGATGAAGTACTTCCAGGCGGCTTCGAGGCTGGCCGGCGTGCGGTACACCGCCACCAGCAGCACGGTGGCGAGCGTGGCCGCCTCCAGCGCGACCCACAGCAGCCCCATGTTGTTGGTGGTCAGCGCCAGCAGCATCGTGAACGTGAACAACTGGTACATGCTGTGATACAGGCGCATGCGCGGCGGCGTCATCCTGCCGTGGTCGCGCTCGATGCGCATGTACGGGCGCGAGAACAGCGACGTGGTGAACGCGACGAACGCGGTCAGCGCCACCAGGAAGACGTTCAGCGAATCGACGAAGAACTGGTCGTGCAAGGCGAGGATCGGGCCGCCGGCGATCACCTGCGCCGTCAGCGCGGCCGCCGCCAGAAAGGTCGCCAGGCTGAACGCGACGTTGACCTCGGCGGCGGCGTTGCGATGGCCGACGACGCCGAGCACGGCGGCGCCGGCGAGCGGAATGCCGAGGATGGCGGCAAGCGCTTCCATCGTCACTGCTCTTTCAGCTTCTCCAGATGGCGGATGTCGAGGCTGTCGAACTGTTCGCGGATCTGGAACATGAACACGCCGAGGATGATCATGCCGATCAGCACGTCCAGCGCGATGCCGAGCTCGACCACCATCGGCATGCCGTAGGTCGCGCTGGTGGCGGCGAAGAACAGCGCGTTTTCCATCGCCAGAAAGCCGATCACCTGCGGGATCGCCTTGCGGCGCGTGATCATCATCAGAAACGCCAGCAGCACGCAGGCGAGCGCGATGCCGAGCGTGCCGCGCGCGACCGACTCCGACAGGCCCGCGATCGGCAGCGCCAAGTTGAAGGCGAAGATCACCAGCACGATGCCGGCGAGCATCGTGGTCGGAATGTTGATCAGCGTCTCGACGTCCCAGCGCACGTCGAGACGCTCGATCATCCGATGCAGCAGCCACGGCATCAGCAGCACCTTCAATACGAAGGTCAACGCCGCCGAGTAGTAAAGGTGCGGCTGATCGGTGAAATACGCCATCACGGTGGTCGACGCGGTCAGCGTCGCCCCCTGCAGCGTGAACAGATGGATCAGCGACAGCACGCGCCGTTGCGCCAGCAGGCCGAACGACAGCAGCAGCAGCACGGCCGCGAACAGGTTGATCAGTTGCGTGACCAGCGCAGGCATCCTACGCCCCGAGCAGAAAGTGCACCAGGATGCCGATCACCGCGAGCAGGAACGCGCCCGCGAGGAACTCCGGCACGCGGAAGATCCGCATCTTGGCCGACAGCGTCTCGATCGTCGCGAGCAGCGCGCCACCGAGCGCGAGTTTGCCTGCCAGCACCGGCAGCGCGAGCAGCATGCCCAGCGGATCCTGCTCCTGCGCGATGCCCCAGGGGAAGAAGATCGCCAAGCCGATGCACGAGTAGGCGAACAGCTTCAGGCTCGCCGCCCATTCGATCAGCGCGAGGTGGCGCCCCGAGTATTCGAGGATCATCGCCTCATGGATCATCGTCAGCTCCAGGTGCGTGGCCGGGTTGTCCACGGGCACCCGGGCGTTCTCCGCCAGCGACACCATCGTGAACGCCACGCCGGCGAACGCCAGGCTCGGGTAGATCGCGAATTCCTGGTTGGCGATGGTCTCGACGATGCTGGCGAGCGAGGTCGAGTGCGTGATGAAAGCCGCGGTGAACAGCACCATCAGCAGCGCCGGCTCGGCGAGGAAGCCGATCAGCATCTCGCGCCGGGCGCCCAGCGTGCCGAACGCAGTGCCGATGTCCATGCCGGCCAGTGCCATGAACACGCGCGCCAGCGCGAACAAGCCGACCAGCGCGATCGCGTCGGCCGCCGGCGCCAGCGGCAGGTCGGTCGACAGGCTCGGCACGATGCCGCAGGCGAGGACCATCGCCCCGAACACGATGTAGGGCGCGGCGCGAAACAGCGGAGTCGCGCCCTCGGCGACGACCGATTCTTTCCAGAACAGCTTGTGCAGCGTGCGGTACGGCAGCAGCAGCGGCGGCGCGCTCTTGTTCTGCAACCATGCGCGACACTGGTTGACCCAGCCGGTCAGCAGCGGCGCGCCGAGCACCGCGAGCGCGAGCGCGAGCAGCTGGGCGGCGAAGCTCGCGACGGTCATCGGAACACCAGGATCAGCATCAGCAGCAGCGTGACGAAGCTATACGTCAGGTACGTCGCGATGCGCCCCTGCTGCAGCAGGCCGACGCCGCGCGACAGCGCTTCGACAGCGCGCGCGACCGGCACGTAGAGCGCGTGCCAGAAGTGATCGGATACGGCCACGCGATAGGCGGGTTGCTTGTCGAACGGGCTCGGCAGTTCGCGCTCGATGCGGAAGAACGGTTCGAACACCTGCCGGATCGGCTGACCGAAGCCCTCGGCGGTGTCCTGCATGCGGGCGTTCAGCAACGGGTAGCCGCAATCCCAGGGCGCGGCGCGCCGGATGCGACCGTGATACAGCAGCCGCACCAGCACGAAAGCGAGCGCGAAGCTCGCCGCCACCAGCAGCAGGAACAGCACGGGGCTATAGCTGGCGCGCTCCGGCGCCACCGGCGCCAGAAACAGCCACCCGTGCTCGGCCACGCGCGCACCGACGCCATCGCCGACCAGCACGCGCGTGACCGGATCGATCAGCGCGATCACCTGCGCCGGCGCCAGCCCCAGCAGCACGCAGCCCGCGGTCAGCCACAGCAGGCCGACGCGCTCCCAGCGCGCGGCATCGTGCGCCTGTGCGAGCCGCGGCTCGCGCGGCTGGCCGAGGAAGATCACGCCGAAGAACTTCACCATCACGTAGCCGCCCAGCGCCGCCACCAGCGCGACACCGGCCGCGACCACCGGCACCAGGTTATTGACGAACGTGCTCGGCAGGCCGAGCGTGAACAGGAAGCTCTGCAGCAGCAGCCACTCGGAGACGAAGCCGTTCAACGGCGGCAGCCCGGCCGCGGC
>DATLZG010000550.1:0-2852 GCA_035574095.1 Burkholderiaceae bacterium
GCTCGCCGGCTGCGCGCAGACGCCGGAGAAAAGCGGCGAGGCCGCACCGCAGGCCGCGGCCTGCCCGGCCGGCATCGCGGCCGGCGTCCGCTGCTGGCGCGGCACCGATTCGGCCGGCGCTCCTTATCTGATCGCGCTGCCCGAGCGCTGGAACGGCGTGCTGGTCCTGCACGCGCACGGCGGCCCGCTGCTCGGCGCGCCGCGGCCGGAGCGCGCCGACGAGGACCTGCAGCGCTGGGCGGTGACGCTGAAGGCCGGCTATGCCTGGGCAGGCTCGGTGTTCCGTCAGGGAGGTGTTGCGGTGCGCTCGGCGGCGGAGGACACCGAGCGCCTGCGGCGCATCTTCGTCGAGCACATCGCGCGGCCGCGGCGCACGATACTGCACGGCCAATCGTGGGGCGCCAGCGTGGCCGCGAAAGCGGCGGAGCTGTACGCCGCGCCAGGCATGAAGTCGCCGTACGACGGCGTGCTGTTGACGAGCGGCGTGCTGGGCGGCGCGACGCGCTCCTACGACTTCCGCCTCGATCTGCGCGTCGTCTATCAGTATCTGTGCAACAACCATCCGCGCGCGGACGAACCGCAATACCCGCTGTGGATGGGATTGCCGCAACAGAGCAAGCTCACGCGCGCGCAGCTCGCCGCCCGCGTCGACGAATGTCTCGGCTTGTCCAAGCCGGCGCAGCGCAGCGCCGAGCAGCAGCGCCGTGTGCGCACGATCGAGCGCGTGATCCGCATCCCGGAGACGAGCATCCTGTCGCATCTGAACTGGGCGACCTGGCACTTCCAGGACATCGCGCTGAACCGCACCGGCGGCCGCAATCCGTTTTCCAACGAAGGCGTGCGCTACACCGGTTCGGACGACGACGCGGCCCTGAACGCGGGCGTGCTGCGCTACCGCGCCGACCCGCAGGCGGTGGCGGCGCTTGCGGCCGATGCCGATCTGACCGGCCGCATCGGGGTGCCGGTGCTGACCGTGCACGGCATCGGAGACCCGACGGCCTTCGTCGAGTTGGAGTCGGTGTTCGCGCAGACGATGGCCGCCGGCGGCAGCGCCGAGCGTCTGGTGCAGACCTTCACCGACCACGCCGAGCACAGCTACCTGAGCGACGCGGTCTATGTGACGTTGTTCGCGGCCTTGCTGGAGTGGATCGAGCAGGGCAAGAAGCCGACGCCGGAATCGATCGCGCAGCGCTGCCCGTCGGTTTCCGCCGCGTTCGGCGCCGGCTGCCGTTTCGTGCCGCAGTACCGGCCGGCCCCGCTCGAAAGCCGCGTGCCGCCGCGTGCGGGGCTTTGACGGCACGGCCCGCAGCCAGACGTCGCGAGAAACGCGCCGCCGCCGTTGCGGCGCGCGCTAGCGCACCTGCGTCTGCACGCGCGCCAGCTCGTCGCGCAGCCGCGCCTCTTCGCCGTTCAGCCGTTCGCGCTGCAGCCGCAACCGGTCGATTTCGGCCTGCAACTCGCGCAGCCGCTGCTCCAGACGCTGGCGCTCGTCGCGCGTACGCGCAAGCTCTAGCTGCAACTGTGCGCCGCGCACCTGCAGCGCGGCCCGGTCATAGGGGTTGGAACTCTCTTGCGCCGATACTGCCGCGGCCAGCAGCAACAGGAGCATAGGCGCGGCTCTCATTGCGCGCGCTCCCAGACCAGGCGCGCCAGCGCCACGTCCTCCAGGCCGACCCCGACCGATTTGTAGACGACGATGTCCTGCGGCCGCCGCACGTAAGAGGTGCCATGCACCAGCAGCTTGCCGAGCTCGACGACCCGTTGCGGGTCGATGGTGCCGGGGGCGGCCTGCACGAATTCGCCGGCTTCGGTTTGCGCGGCCGGCAGCCACTCGACCGCGATCAGGTCGGCGCGCGCCAGCAGGGTGTCGTCCAGCTCGCGCGCGGTGGGTTTGCTGGCGCCGATGGCGGCGACGAAGGCGCCGGGCTTGACCCAGTCGCCATCGAACAATGGCGCGCCGGCGCGCGTGCAGGTGACGATCGCGTCGGCCGCCCGCACGGCGGTTGCGGCGTCGGTGGCGCGCGCGGCGACGCCGAACTCGGTGGTGATGAAATGCGCCAGTCCGGCGGCGTCACTGCCGCTGGCGATCAGGACCTCGCGGAACGGATGAGTCAGCAGAAACGCCTCGGCATGCGCGCGCGCCTGCACGCCGGTGCCAAAGATCGCCAGCACCGCGGCGTCGCGCCGCGCCAGGCGTTGCAGGGCCACGCTGCTGGCGGCCGCAGTGCGCAGGCGCGTCAGCTCATTGGCCTCGATCGCGGCCAGCGGCTCGCCGGTGCGCGCCGAAAACAGCAGGATCGCGAAGTTGAACTTGCCGCCGACCGTGACATAGACCTTGGCGCCGAGCACGCCGGCGGCGGGCAGCGCCGCGCCCAGCATCGACAACGTGGTGGTCGCGCCGTGGTGCTCAGCGCTGGCGCGCACGCGCGGCGCGATCGAGCCGGCGCCGTTGCCGTATTGCTCGAACGCCGCGGCCATCGCGTGAATCGCCTCGCGCATCGTGACCAGTTGCGCGACTTCGGCGTCGGTGATCAGTCGCATCGCGGCCTCCATTTCGGTCAGCCGAACTTTAGAACCTATTTCGGAATCCCCGACGGCCGCGTTGCGACCAGAAGCGGGCGCACGGCTGGCGGCGCGCGAAGGACAGCCGCCGGGGCTCGCGGGCGGACCGCCGCGCGCGCCGACACCGCGCACACCCGCTTATCCATGCAACCCTGCGGGGCGGGGGCGCCTGGGGCGCAGCGCGTCGTTGCGGCTGGGGTTCTTGGCCGCCGCCCATGGTCCCCTCCGTCGCACCTCGCGCAGCAGCCCTAGGGGCCCCGCTGCGGATTTTGTGAGATAGGTTCTAGAGC
>DATLZG010000551.1:0-16054 GCA_035574095.1 Burkholderiaceae bacterium
GCTGCCGCAGCCATTTCAACCAGGCGAACGCCTCCGCCGTGATGGCCTGAAAGAGCCGCGCGTCCTGCATTTCGAAGAGCTCCTTCATGAAGTCCTCGAAATCACGTGGCGTGTCGCATTGCTTGTTCAGCCAATCGCGCAGGTGCTGCGCCAACACTTCGTGCCGGCCGCCCTTCTCGTGCAGGAAGGCCATGACCTGCATCAGACCGGAGTTCATGATCAAGGCCGGCAACCCCTTGGCGTCGTTGGCATAGTCTTTGCCGTGCCTCTTGATCCCCTCTTGCGCTTTCTCCCAGGCATGGCTAGCGCGACGCTGTTCCAAGGTGAGCGGATTGGAGCGGGCGACACTCGTTTGCGTGGCCATCTATTTGCCCTCCACCAGTTTGGCGACCACCAAGCCGCGTCCGGTGGTCGCGTCGCCGCCGATCTGCAACACCTTGCCGTCGATCGCGTTCTTGATCTTGGTCATCACACTGACGGCATCCTCGTGATCTTCTCGCTTGCCGGTGCGTGTCTGGCTGACCATCAGCGGCGCCAGTAGCAACGACTCCGGCGGCAGGTTCTCGGTGTAAAAAAGGCCACCGTCGTCGGCGGTGCCGGTGGCGTCATTGATCCGCACGTGCGGCTCGACCAGCATTGCGTGCTCGCTGAAATAGGCGAAGTCCGTATCCGACAGTACGACCAGGTCGGTTTTCAGCTTGTCCGCGAAGAACGCGTACGCGTCTTCTGCCGGCAGCCCTTTGGACGCGAGATCTTCGGCAATCGCCTTCACCGCGGCGCTTGGCGCGTCCTTGGCGTCGTATTCGAACGCTTCCAAGTGCAACTTCTTATTGCTCAGCAGCGCAGCGTTCGCGACCAGGCATTCCCCCTCCTTGACCGACGGCAGCGCAGGCCAGGTGACGGTGCAGCCAATCAGAGTCAGCAAGCGCTGCGCGCGCGACAACGCCTGTGGACAGGTGGCGTAGACGTACCCGCCCCTTAGGCTGCGCACCGGCAAGCACACGGTTTGCGCATCACCGAAGCTGATCGCTCCGGCATGCAAGTCTTGGGACCCTGCATCGGGACCGAACAGGCGCGCGATCAGCGTCTCGTCGCCGCCGAGCGCCTTGAATCCGTGACGCACCGCGCCCTTGATGCCGGAGCCGGCGATGCACGGATGCCCGGTGTGGCGCTCGCGCTGGATGGGGTTGTCGATCACGCCTATCGCCTGCCCGGCGCCGACGTGCACCGGACTGACGGCGTACAGAAACACGGCTGCTTTTTCCTCGAACATCCTCGGCCCCTCAGTAAACAGCGATGGTCAATCGATTGAATCCCTCGGCGCGGCGCGCGGCATCCTCGCACGGATCGCTCCACAAGCCGTTTTCGACAAGCTTGCGTAGCGCGCTGGTAGCGATGCCCTCGTCGAGCTCGAGCCACCAGACACTGCCTACAGGCGCTGCGCTCAACGCGGGCTTGGGTCTGCGAGCCGCCAAATCCCAGCCAGAGACCACTTCTGAACGTGCGACAGCAGCGCTGACGATCCAGCCGGCGACGCCGTGCAGCGTGAACCTCACCGCGCCATCGCCGCGCCGCTGTTGCGGATCCGCGCCGGTCGGCAGCCAGCCGGCGGCAAACAGGCCTGGGGTGGTGAGCACCAGGCGGCAACGGCGGTCGCGCGCGATCGCCTCGTAGTCGGGCTCCGGCAGCCGCTTGCCGACCGCGTGTAGCGCTGCCGCGCGACCGTCGCCGCCAAAGCGCACAAAGCCGCCGCCGACCATGGTCGCTCCAGCCACCGCAACTAGAAAGCCAATGTTGGGCCGCATCGCTAACGCCTGTATCGTGAAAAGACGGCCATCCTCGGCGCGCCGCTTCGCCGGATCGAGGCCGACGCCGACACGTAGCTCCGTAGCCCAGAGCGCACTTGTTTCGACGAGGGAATCTGCGCGCGGTGGCGCGCCGTTCAAGTAAGCCGCCCAGCCACGCTCGTCGAGCCAGAACCCGCCCCTAGGCTTGCTGCGCTCGGCCTCCGCCAGAACTGGCAACAGGGGTAAGGTCGCCGAGCAGGAGACAGAAGGAGGACAGGGCCGCGGCCGCAGCAGCGTGCCAACGGGTGCTCCGTCTTTCCCCACGCCGATGTAGAGATCCGCCGGTGGCGGCATCAGGACCTCCACCGAGCCTCCCGTGCGCCGCGCGACGGTAAAGGCAGTGACCGCGAATGGCCCGGGTGCGTCAACCCGCCCCACCGCCTCGTGCTCAGCCTGCCCTGCGGCGAAGGCCGCAGGGTCGATGCCGGACTGAACCAACAGCCGGCTGCGCAGTGCGCCGGCCAAGGCCGAGGGCCAGGGAGGAATCAGGGCCTCGCCGAAACTACCCGGCTCCCCGAACAGTTTGTTGCCGCGCGGGAACAGCACGTCCAACGGTTCGATAAAAAGGGAACTCTCATTCATGCCGTCGCCTCCTCTGTCGCCCCCTCGCTGGCGCCAACCTCCAGACTGCGCACTTCGCGCGCGAAGAATTCCGCCGTCTGCAGCAATCCGCGCAAACGCACGCGCGCATCATCGGCAGCGAGCGACCACCGAAGCAGGCGTTGCGCGAGCGGTTCCGCGTCGCCGCCGACTTTGCTCTGGCGCCGGAGCTGGTATGCGAGCAGTGCGCCGCACAGCTCCGCGTTTTGGCGCGGATCCGGCACGTCGTCGAGCCAGGACAGGCTGTTGTAGACGGCGCGGCGCGAAGTGTGCGGATCGCGCAGGAATGCGATCACGTGCTCTAACAGCGATAACTCGTCCCACTTCAGAACCACGCCCACTGAACCGCCGGCGCGCTTGATTACGCGGATCGCGAGGGCGTCGCGGCCGCCTCTTTCCTTGGCGGCTTTCTCGGTGGCGCGCAACTCGCGCACGACCGCGCCGAGTGGCGCCTGGTTGTGGGCGACGACGACGCCGGCTGAGGCGGTGGCGTTCTTGCCCATCATGCGCATCAACCGACCACGTAACCAAGCAAAGCCTGCTTTGCAGTGCAGGCGTTGGCGATCCGTGCGCAGTTCGCCCCAGTCTTTGCGTTCGTCTTCCGGCAACGTGCCACTGTAGGCGTGCCGCAAGCGCAGCGCGCACCCGAGCAGGTCTGCCACCGGCAGCGTTGCCAGCACGTCGTCACCGCCCGAATAGATCAGCCGGCCGCGGAACTCCTCCTCGACCACGTGCCGCGCCACGAACTGCGAAAAATCGTTCAGCGCCGACGAAATCGCGATATGCCGGCCTGGCGAAACGGCGCGCTTCTGCTCCCCATAAGAGCGCAGCGCTGGATGGTCAGCCGCGATCCGATCAAAGCCGTCTCGAACCTGCGGATGAAAGCTTTGGCGGTAAGCGATGGCGGTCGCATCGTCGCCAGAGAGAATCCGCCCCATGCGGTCGCCGTCCATCAGCAGGAGGCCGTAATAGGTTTCCAGCCGGAAATCCCGGCGCAGACGCTCGTCGACAGCATGCGCCAGCGTCCGGCGCACGGCCTCGCGGACCCGGTTTGCGATGTCGCCCGACGGATCGTCGCTCTCGTCCAGCTCGGCGGCCGCGTCCAGCAGCGCCGGAATGCGGCGCGCATCGTCGAGCGCCTGCGGCTGTGCTTTGGCATGCCTCAGGACAAGTCTGCGCGGCAGAGACACCGGCTCCAATTTGTTCGCCTTGGCATTACCCTGCATATCGGCAAGCGCCTGCTCGGCATCCTCGAGACCTTCGGTCAGACCGCCTTTCTCCAACCAAACGTCCAGCTGCGCGGCGAGCGCCATCGCATGCGTGCTGACGCTGTAGCGGCCGATTTCACGTCCGAGCGCCTTGCTGACGTCTTCGTTGAAAAGCGTGGGCCACAGCCGCTTGATCGCCGCCAGTGCCCCGAGGTGTTCCCCCTTCTTGGCCCAGGAGGGCCGCTTGCTTGCGATGCGCGCCCACAGGGTACCTTCGCGCTGCCCCGGCGGCAGCGCCAGCCGGGCGCGGTCGTGCGTGAGCCATTCGACCTCGCCGGACAGCGAATCGCGCCAGCCGCGCTGTTCGCGCTGACTGAAAGGGCGGGCAGTCTTGGCGGCCGCCAGCACCCGTTCGGCGAGGTCGTAAACCGCCGGATAGAGCACGCCAGGGTTGGGGGAGAAGAACCGTACCGGGCATTGGCCCTGCGAAAGTTCGATGTCCTGCGCCAGCACCTTCCAGGCTGGACTGTCCAGAAAGCCGCAGGCTTTGCCTTGCTCGGCGCCGTAAAACGGCGCCATCGCCGACAGCAGCCCGGACGGATCGAGGTCGCGCTGCTTCTGTTCGTCGCGGCAGCGGATCAGCGAAAACGGCACCGCCGCCCAGTGCACCTCGGGAAAGCCTTGCAGTTGCTCTCGCATCTGCGCGTAGGCGGGGCAGTCGGGTTGGTCGGCGATGCCGGCTTCCTGCAGCAGCAGGCGCACGGTTCGTTCGCCCAGGTGAGCGATCCACTCGCGGGCTGCCTGCGCACACTTTTCGGCCAGCTCGCGCGCGCGGCAGGCCGGTACGACCGCGACGAAGCGATTCGGCAGGGCAGCCGCAAACAGCGGATTGGCATCCGAGGCGCCGCGCGTCCACTCGCAACGCTCGAACAACGATTGCGGCAGCCCGATTTCGTCGCGCAGCCACAGGTCCACCTGGGCGAGGCCGCGCAAGCGCGGAAAGAGGATGGCGTCGGGCCCCAGTTCCGTCGCCAGTGGTTTCATCGTCTCCCAGGCCAGGCGCGACAGCAAATGAGAGCCCGCCCAGAGGTCATCCAGCTTACGTGCCTGCGCGATGAAGCCCTGCACAGGGCCGATCGAAAGCGCCAGCAGCGCGGCATCGCCCTGCGGATCGGCAGCAAACGCACCGGCGAAGGCCGAGACGAGATCCAGGTGCTCCCAGATCGAGTGATCCGGCACCCGCGTGTCCGCCGGCAGCAGCGCCCACAGCGGCCCGAGGCGGTCGTTGTCGCGGGTATCGGAGCTAGTTGTGTCGAGCTCGGGGCCGAAGCGCCAGAAGGCACACAGCAGCTTGCGCCAGTCCGGCTCTTGCTGCTCGCCTGCGCCCAGCTCGACGAGCAGTTTGCTGAAGTGATCGAAGGCGCGTTGCTTCGCCGCCTCGAACGCGACGTTGCCCAGCCAGCCCAGATCGACGATCTCACCGGTCAGCGGATGCACGAGCCGCGGCTTCTCGCTCCATCGCACTTGCGCCCAAGGCGCGACGGCCAGGATCTTGTTGCCGTTCGGCAGCGTGATAACTTGCATCGGGAATGGCGGCCGGTCGGCGGCGGCCGCCCACCAGTCGGCGCGCTGCACGTGGCGGTACATCGCGCGCGGGATCTGCGCGCCGAAGCCCGTCTTCGCGAGCACGGTCTTGACGAGCGCCTCGTCGTTGTCGGGGTCGATCTGCTCAGGCAGCTCGTGATAGCCGAGCAGCCGCGCCAGCGCGCGCGAGGTGCCGTTTTCGTGTCCAGCGGGGTCGCGCTGCAGTACTAGCGCTTTCTCCGCCGGATCGTGCAGGCGGGCGGCGAGTTTGGTTTGCCAAAGAGATTCGTTGATCACGATCTGTCACTCCTCAATACGGGAGAGCTTCTGTTCGGGCGCGTCGAGGAAGCGGTGTACCTGCCGCCAGACCGATTCGATCACGGAACGGTCGGGACCGAACGCCCGCGGCGGCAGGTGCGGCATGTGGAAAATCACGCCCACGAGCTGGCCGTCCGCCGCCTGCCGGACCTTGAAGCGCAGCTGGTTGGGCAAGCGCAGCGGGCCCCACGCGCGCACATCGTGATTGGTCACCGGGTAGGACAGCCAGTGCCTCCCTTCGGGAGTCGCCGCCCCCCTGCCCGTCCCAAAAACGAATTGAGTCCGCAGCCCAATCTTGATGATCGCCAGGGTTTTCATCAGCGCCTTCCAGTCCGCATGCGGGGCGGTCTGCCAGATCAGCGGTCCTTTCTCGTCTCTGCCGATCGCGTGCGGCCAGTCGAGATCCAGGCACTGCCGCCAGTCGCGCAGCGGGACGGCTCCCTTCAGGCGAGGGTCGGCCTCCAGTACATACGAACCCCAGCCGTTGCGGCTTCTGCCGCCGACGGTGCCGTAGCGATCCATCAGCCAGAGGGCACGCTCGATGCGGGAGGCGTTCTCTCTCGCAAGACGACTAAGGCTTTCAACCCTGTCGGAGGTCGGGAAAGCCAATGCGAGCTCGGCCGCCTCACCGGCCTGTATGGCGGCGTTCGCTTTCAAGGCGGTCGCGCGGCGCTGATTGTCATAGATCAGAGGCCCATAGCCGAGGTACAGGGCGCTACCGACCGGAACGTTGCGCCCGTCACGGTTCTTGACCTCTGGATGCGTAACGCTGACGTCAGCGGGCCACTGACCCGCCTTCAAGCTGCCGTACGCCCATGGCTGCAGCCGCAGTCGCACCAGGCTCTTGCGGAACTCGTTCTCAAGCCACGCATTGCCGAACAGCAACCCCTCTTCACGTCGCATGGCTTCAAGATCGACAGCGAAGCCGCGGTCCGCGGCATAAGCGATGCGCCACGACTGGCGCAATTGCGCCTTAAACGGCGGTGTGCGCCAGCGGCCGTTTTGTTCGGCGTCGCCAAGAAAGGCAGGGGTAAGAAACTTCAGCCGAAGGCGCAGCTCGCGCATCTGCGGTTGCGGCATCGGTTGTGCGGCCGTGGGGGCGGTCGTGTTCATGGCTTCACCTTACTGGCGGGATGGTCCAAGCGAAGATTCGGCAAGCTTGTCGCGCGCTTCATGGCGTATTCGTCAGCCGATTGAGTGTCTGCTCCAGCCGCTCGCGCAGCCGCTCCGGGTTTTGCAGCAACTGGGCGTGCGGCGCGTAGGCGGGGCGGGTGCCGTGGGCGAGCGCGTTGCGCACGTTTTTCAGCAGCCAGAAGGCGGCGCGCTTCCAGTCGGCATGTTCGCCTTCCCGCAGCTCGAGGCGGTACTTCGCTTCGGCCTCTTCCTTGGCGCGATGGTCCAGCGGGTTGCCGCCGGCAGCCTCCACCTCGCGCGACAAAAAGCTTTCGTAGCCCCATAGGCTGGCGCGCAGGGCGTCGCCCCGCTGCAAGGCCTGCAGCGCGAGCACCCGCTGCCGTTCGGACAGATCGTTCGCGGCCACCCAGCGCAGCGCGCGGCGCAGCCGTTCGCGGAACAGCTCGGAAGCGCCCGCGAGCGGCTGGCCGAGCGCCTGGTAGACCGGCTGCAGCGTGCGGGCGGCGTCGGCGATGTTGTTGACCGACACGAAATGCCAGCCGCGCGCGAGCGCCTCCACGTGTGTCGCGGCCAGGCCGTCGCGCGCCAGCAGCGGCGCGAAACGGGAGAAGTCGCCGCTCGCCTCGTAGGCGGCGAGCGCTTCGGCCCACTCCTGCACGTGCGCAAGGCCGCTCAGTTCGATCACCGGCGCAACCCCGTCGGTGCTCATGTCGAGGGCGCCGTAATAAAGCCCCTGCAATGCAACTTCGCGTGCATGCGACAGGTAGCGGGCGGCGGTCAGGCCGAGCATCGCCAGATGGCGGAAGCCGTGCGTGACGTCCAGCACGATGCGCTCGCGGTGGTCGAGCTCCTCGGCCAGCCGCGCCAGCAGCCGCTGCTGCTCAACGAAGCCCGTCGAATGCGGAATGACCAGCGCCCGCACCGGGCGTCCGAGGCGCCGTTCGAAGGCGGGCGTCAGCCGCTGCAGCAGGCTCTCGTCGACCTCTTGCCGCCGAACGGCATCGATCAGCTCGATGCGCAGCTCCTCCTGCGCGGCATCGCCGACCACGTTTTCGACCAGCATGTCCCACATGCTGGAGGCGGTGCCGAGCAGGACCAGCCGCTGTGCGGCTAGGTGTTCCGCGAGGGCCAGCCCGAAGTAGGCGGTCTCGCGCTCGCTGCCGTCGGGAAAGCGGTAGCGCGCGGTGCGGTAGCCCTGCCGGCTATCGAGCTGGCTTTTGCCGAGTAGGGAAATCAGGGTCGTCATGGTGTCATCGCACGGTGATGCAGCCGGCGTCGAGGTCGAAGCGGTATTCGCTTTCCCCCCTTTTGCCGTGACGCTTCAGCAGGTAAGGCTGCGCCTTGGCCTCGCCGAGCGCGTCGCAGAACGCGCGCTTGAGCATTGAGCGCCGTTCGTCGAAGAAGGTGGAGATCAGGCCGCGCGCGAGCCGCTCATGCGTGGGCGTCTCCTTATCGTCGGGATCGGCGCGCAGGCCCGCGTATTCGGCCAGGAATTCTTGGGCATCCTCTTTGGCGGCGTGCGTATTCATCTTCAAATGACGATGCAGCGGACGAGCGCGGATATGCCGCTGCGCCGCCCAGGCGAGGAAGGCGAAGTCCACGCGCTTGAGCGGGATGCGCCGGCCGGCGGCGAACGCGGTGCAGCTCGCCCGCTCCAACAGCAGCGAGGGAGCGACCGTCTGCTGCACCGCGCTGACCGACTCCGCAAAGGCGATATCGGCCCGGGTGCGCATGTCCGCCGGCAGCGCCGAGCGCAGGCGGACGAACGGAATGTCGCCCAGCCAGACGCGGGCGGTGGCGGCGTCGATCATTTCGTTGCCGTCGCGGCCGCGCGGAATCGGATGCGTGCGCGGCGTCGGATAAAAAAAGTGCGGATTGCTTTCGTAAGGTTCGCTGACCAGTACGTGGCTCAAGCGGTCCTGCGGCCGGCCGTACAGGCTCATCGCGTAACCGAGGAAGAAGCCCATCGTCTTGCGGCCGCCGGCGATCGAGGCGTGCACTTCGCTGTCGGGCTCGGCAGTTAACGTGCGCACCAAGGCGGCGATGCAGTCGGCGGCGCAGGCGTTGTCCTCCTGGTCGCGGATATCGTCGAGCGCGCTGCCGTCGCGGCGCTCGATCAGGTGAACGTTGCGGTCATCGAAGGCGATCGGCGGCAGTCCGTAATCGGCGCGCAGCCGATGAAACCACCCGGTGGCCGGATGCAGCAGGGCCAGCCGCACGTTGTCGGCGCCACGCGCGGTGGTGACGACGTGCACCTCGTGCGGTATCCAGGGGTCGCCGCCGTCGGCGGGGCGCGCCAGCGCGTACAGCGTTTCGGTGACCACCTGCGGGGTCAGGCCGGTGACGCAGAGCAGTAATCGTTTTGAAGTCACGGGCGGTGCGGTGTCGTTCTCGGTGCGCCGCGTATTGGACGCGATCGACGCGGCGCCGTGTCACTTCGCAAGCTTGCTGGCGTCCTCTCCTGTGGTGGGCGCGACGCGCTCGACGCGGTACTGCTCGAGCCGCGCGCCGCACGCGGCGAGCTCTTCGGCCGACAGTTCGCGGCCGCGCAGTGCCGGCGGCAAATCGAGCGCCAGGTGCAGCAGGCGCGCGCCGCGCTCGCAGACGGCGGCCGCCAGATGCACCGGCAGCGTGCCGATCACGGTGTCGCCTGGCTGCATTGCGGCGACGTCCAAGTGCTCGACCATGCGGTCGACGCTCAGCCCCTGGCGGCGCGCCCACGCGGCCGCGCCCGGATGACGGCTCACGAACCAGATGGTCATCGCGCCGCCCCCTCCCAGGGCAGCGGCCGGCGCGCCGCTTCGTAAAGCCGCGTCATCGCCTCCCGCATGTCCGCCGGCAGACGCGCTTCGACCTCGCAGGCCAGCGCCGGCGCAATGCCGAACCTGGCCTCGGCCACCGCCCCGGCGATCGCGGCCAGCGTGTCGGCGTCGCCGCCCAGCGACACGGCATTGCGGATCGCGTCTTCAAAGTCGCGCGCCTCGAGCGCGCAGGTAAGGGCCTGCGGCACCGTACCCTGGCAGGTCTCGTCGAAGCGGTACTGCGGGCGGATTTCGTCCACTGACGACGTCAGGTCGTAGCCGGAAAAGGCAGCGACGGCGCACCGGATAGCGTTGCCCTCTTCCCCCCGCAGTGCGAGGTAGATCGCGAGCGCGGTGGCCTGCGCGCCGCGGATGCCTTCGGGGTGATCGTGCGTGACCTCTGCGGTGGCCTGCGCGAGCGCCAGCGCCTCCTCGCGCGAGCGCGCCAGCAGGGCAGCCGGTGAGACCCGCATCGCCGCGCCGTTGCCGAAACTGCCGTAGGGCATCAGCGTCGAGGACCACAGCCACTCGCGAAAGCGCGCGCCCCAGCCGCAGCGCGGATACTTGTTGCCCCAGCGCTTGAAGCGGCGCGCGATGGCCTGCGCGCGCTCATCGGCGAGCAGCGCCTCGGCCACCGCGCAGGTCAGCACGCTGTCGTCGGTGAACTGCGCGTTGGGATGAATCAGCGGCTGAAAGTCCTTGACTTTGGTGCCGGCGAATTCGTGCGTCGAGCCGATCAGATCGCCGATCAAGGCACCCAGCATGGTCTCCTCCTCGACGCGATTTTGCTCGTACTCAGGCGCATGGCGTGAGCCTGTCAGTCTCTGCGCTCGCTGAAAAATTCGACGGTTCGCTGGAACACCTCTTGCTCCGCCCTCGCCAGCAGCCGTGCCCGTTCCGGTGCCGGAAGGAAGCCGTGTACAAAGCCTTCCCGCACGAGCCCCAACGCTTCCCACAGCGTCAGCCCCCCGCCCATGCGCGCGGCCGCCAGGAACTCGTCGGCCAGGGTCGTGCGGGAAATACCGGGGTTGTCCGTGCACAGGGTCACCGGCAAACCGGCCTCCAACAGCCCGCGCAGCGGATAGTCGGGCAGCGCTTCGCTACCCGGCACGGCGGGGTCGCGGAACCCGACGACCTCGCGGTTGGAGGTCGGACATAGCTCGATGCAGATCCCGCGGTCGCGAAAGCGCTGCGTCAGCCGCGGGTTGTCCAGCAGCGTGAGCCCGTGGCCAATGCGATCGGCGTGCAGGTGATAGGCGGCCTCCCAGATGTTGTCGGCGGGTTCGCCTTCGCCGGCATGGATGGTGATATGCAGACATTGGCGGAAGGCGGCGGCGAAATGGCAGGCAAGTTCCTCGGGTCGATGCGTGCCTTCGTCGCCTGCGAGATCGAGCCCGAGCAAGAAATCCTCCAGTTCCCGATGCGCCGCGACGGCTTGTCCAATCACGGCCGGAATGCGGTCCCGCTGTCGCCGGTCGAGGATCCACACGAAGCCGAACCGCGGCGCTCGATCCACGCCGCCGCCGGCGCGCGCCAGCGCGGTACGTAGCTCGCGCAGGAAGCCGCCCGGATCGTCGGGCCGGTACTTGTGCGGACTGCCGCGCAGCTCCACGTAGGCGAGCCCTTCCGCCCGCGCCTGCGCAACGACAGCCTCCACATAGGGCTCGATGGCGGCGGGGTGCGTGAGCACCGCCGAGCCGGTCAGTTCGCCCGGGCGTTCGTAGGCCTCGAACCCGCGCCGCGCCTTCAAACGCAGGCGCGGCTCGGTCACACCATAAAGATTGCGCGCGAGCGCTTCGTCGGCGGACTCGACCAGCAGCGCGGCGGCGCACGCCGCGCGCTGCGCTGTGCCGATGAGCCGCGGCCAGTCCCACGGCCAATCGTCGCTCGCTTCGAGTAGCGGCCGCACGGTGGCGAGCGCAGATGCGCGTTCGCTCGCCGTCAAGGCATCCCAGATCGCGCGCCCGACGCGACGCTGCGCGGGCAAATCGAGCACACCGCCGAAATGGCGGTGCAGATCGGCCTTCGGCAACCGCACCAGCCAGTCGCGATGGGCGTCGCTCAACGGCGTGCGCCGCAGCTCGTCGATGCGCGCCGGCGGCAGACGGTACAGGCTGCGGAAGTTCTCGCGCTGCTGTGCGCGCGCCAGCGCGCCGAGAAAATTGCCGAACAGCCGGCTGCCTTCGCGTAGCCGGCGGTCGATTTCGGCGGCGAGCGTGGCGCCGTCGGCCGGCAGCGGCCACGACAGCGCCGGTTCGGCGAGCGCAAGCGGGAAGGCCGTCGAGTCGACACGCCGCCCGTCCAGTTGGATGTCGAGCAGCTCGTTACGGCTGCCGCGGCCGACCAGCAGCGGCGTGACCGCGCCGGCGAGCCCGGCGGGCAACGGATGCGCGAACAGCTGCGTGTCGAGCGCCTTGCGCAACGGCTCGGGCAGCGGCTCCGGGCCGACGACGTGCAGCCAGGCCTGCGCGCCGAAAATGGCACCTGCGCTTTGCAGATCGGCGCTCATCGTCTTGCGTCCGCCGGCAAGCGACAGCACGAGCTGCCCGTCGCGGCAACGTTCGGCGGCGCACATCACGACGCGCAGCGTCAGCTCGCGGATGTGATCGCATTCGGCCTGCGTGGCGAGCTGGTCGGTGCCGGCCGCGCTCCACACGCGCAGCGGCAACGGCGCGCCGAGTTGCCGCCACCAAGTGCGCAGCCGCGCCAGCGAGGCCGCGGTCTGCTCGCCCTCGGTGGTGACGATCCACAGTTCGTCGGGCGCGGCGAGAGTGTGCTGCGCGCGCAATGCGGCCAGCGCTTCGCGTTGCGGGTGATGCGCGTACAGGTCGAGAAGCGCCGGCGCGAGAAAACCGAAGACCTCGGGCACGACGGCCCAGCTCGCGCCAAGCGTGCAGACCAGCAGGTTCATCGGGCCGCGACCCTCGGACGCCTTCGCGCGCACCGCGGCGCCCGTGATTGCGGTTCCGATCGCAGCGCCCATCGCTGCTGTCCTCGGCGGCTTACGGTTGCCATGGCGGCAAGCTTGTCGGGTCGGTGTCGAGCTCGAGCGCCGCGATCGTCGGCATCGACTGCCCGATCGTGCCGCGCAGCTCGCCGTACATGCCGGCGGTGGCGGCGAGCACCCGTTCCAGTTGCTTCTCGCGCTCTTTCCAGATGCGCTCCATCGCGCGCCGCTCGCGGTCCAGCTCGCTTTTCATCGCCGCGAACGCCTCGACGATCGCCTCCACGCGGTGGCGGAACGCGTCGCCGGCGAGGTAGTCGTACAGCGCCTGCATCTTCTCGCTCATGCCGGTGGCGGCGTTGCGCGCGAAGGCCACCTGCAACAACTGCTCGCGCAGGGCCACGGCGAGCGCCGGCCAGGCCGCGAGGCTCGCGACCCACACGCCGTCGATCAGCGCGAACCCGCCGCGCGCTTCGGGCGGCAGCGCAACCGTCACCAGCACGGCGACCGCGGCGCCGCAAGCGCGCTGGTCGTCTTTGAGCTTGCCGATCCAGGCCGGCTGCCAGTGTTTGGTGTTCTTGGTCTCCCAGACGATGGTGCCGCATGGCGTGAGCGCGGCGTCGCGCACCTCATGCAGCAGGTCCGCGCCTTGCACCCCCTTGGGGACCGGGCGGATCACATCGCGCGGGAACTGCGTCGCCAGCGCCGTCTGGATATCGAGCTCCAAGACCTCACCTTGCAGCTCCTGTGAGCCCTGCTCGCTCTTGCGGCGCGCCTCCTCCAGCAGACGCTTCAGATCCTCGATCGTCTTGTCTTTCTCCTGCAGTTTCAGCCGCTGCTCTTCGCCGACGATCTGGCGCACCCTGTCTTCCCATTCGCGCCGTTTCTCGTCCAGCTTGCGCGCCACCTCGAGTTCCAGCGCGCGTTCGCGTTCGGCGATGCGCTCGGCCTGCTGCCGCAAGGCGAGCTCGGCTTGTTGCGCCTGCTGCAACCGCAATTGCAGTTCGGCCGCCCGCGCCTCGGATTGCTTCAGTTGCAGTTGCACCTCGCCGCGCACCCGCTCGGCCTCCTGCGTCAGCATTTGCTGCAGCCGCGCCTCGGACTCGGCGCGCAGTTTGGTCTCCAGTTCCTCGCGCATCTGTGCGAGTGCCTGCTCGCGCTCGCGCGCGAGCGCTTCGGTGCGCTGCTGGGCTTCGCGCTGCGCCGCCTCGGCCTGCGCCAGCCGCTGCGCCAGCGCCTGCATCTGCTGCTGGTGGCGCTGTGTCAGCGACGCCTCGACTTCGCCGCGCAGTTGCGCGGCCAGCGCTTCGGTCAGCGGGAAGCGATGCCCGCATTGCGGGCACTTCAGTGTCGTCTCGCTCATTGAAACCCCGTGTCCAGATCGTCCTTCGGTGTCGCGCGTCGGGGCACCGCAGCGGCGGCCACCCCACCCGTGAACGAGGCGCAAGATAAACGCTCGCGGCCGCGCGTGCGCGTCCGGCAAGCTTGCGCAACGGCCGGCGCGGCCGCTACCGTAGCCTGCGGAAAGGGGCCCTATGAGCTCAGCGTCCGTGTCACCGAAGCCTTTCACGCTGCACGTCGTCGACGCCGTGCTCGACGATCTGCGCGCGCGCTTGTCGCGCACCCGCTGGCCGGACGAGCCGCCGGGCGAGCCCTGGTCCACCGGGGCGAGCCTGGGCTACCTGCGGGCGATGGTCGAATATTGGCGCGACGGCTTCGACTGGCGCGCGCAGGAAGCGGCGCTGAACGGCTTCGCGCAGTTCACCGTGCCGCTGGCCGGCATCGACTTGCACTTCATCCACGAGCCGGGGCGGGGACCGGCGCCGCTACCGCTGTTGCTGTCTCACGGTTGGCCGGGCTCGGTGTTCGAGTTTCGCCGGCTGATCCCGTTGCTGACCGATCCGGCGCGCTTCGGCGGCGATGCGCGCGACGCCTTCACCGTGGTCGCTCCTTCGCTGCCGGGGTACACGCTCTCCTTCGCTCCCGGGCAGCCGCGTTTCGGCGTGGAGGAGATCGCCGATGTCTTCGCCGCGCTGATGACGGATGTGCTCGGCTACCGGCGCTTTGGCGCGCAGGGCGGAGATTGGGGTGCCTTCGTGACCTCTCGCCTCGGCTACCTCTACCCGGAGCGGCTGGTCGGCATCCATCTGAACCTGCTGGCGGTGCGGCGCGATCCGGCGCTGCTGGAGAACCCCACCGAGGACGAACGCAGGTTCCTCGCCGAGCTGAACCACTTCCTGAAGGAGGAGACCGGCTATCAGTGGATCCAGGGCACCAAGCCGCAGTCGCTCGCGTTCGCGCTGACCGATTCGCCCGCGGGGCTGGCGGCGTGGATCGTGGAGAAGTTCCGCAGTTGGACCGACTGCGCGGGCGACCCGGCGAATGCCGTTTCCCGCGACGACATGCTGGCCAATATCACGCTGTATTGGGCCACCGGCGCGATCGGCTCCTCGTTCTGGCCGTACTACGCGCGCATGCACCGGCCCTGGCCGATTCCCGCCGGCGCGACGGTGGACGTGCCCACCGGCTACGTGGAGTTCCCGCGCGAGATCCTGCGCCCGCCGCGCTCGGTCGCCGCGCGCACCTACACCGACATCCGGCGCTGGACCGTGGCGCAGCGCGGCGGCCACTTCGCGGCGCTCGAGCAACCGGAGGTGCTGGCGCACGAGATCCGCGAGTTTTTCCGGCCGCTGCGCGCGGGGCTCTGAGAGGTCGGCGTAAAGCTCTTACCGCCTGAAGTAGTCGACGAACGCGGCGATCGCGCGCTCGATGCCCTTGCGATCGACGTCCAGGTGCGTGACCAGCCGCAGAGGGTTGCGCGCGAGCACGACGATGCCGCGTTCGCGCAGAAATCCGGGCAGCGCATCGAAGCGCGGCGGCGGCACCGCGACGAAGACCATGTTGGTCGCGTGCTCCACCTGCAGCCCGTCGATCGCGCGCAGGCCGGCGGCGAGGCGCGCGGCGTTCTCATGGTCCTCGGCCAGGCGCGCGACGTGATGCTCGAGCGCGTACAGGCCGGCCGCGGCGAGGATGCCCGCCTGCCGCAGGCCGCCGCCCAGCATCTTGCGCGGCCGGCGCGCGGCGGCGATGAAGTCGCGGCTGCCGAGCAGCACCGAACCGACCGGCGCGCCAAGCCCTTTGCTCAGGCACACGGACACCGAGTCGAAGCCGCGGACGAGCTCGCGCGCCTGCACACCGAGGGCCACCGCGGCGTTGAACAGCCGCGCGCCGTCCAGATGCGTGGCGAGCCCGCGCGCGTGCGCAAGCGCGGTGGCCTGTGCGCAATAGGAGGGCGACAGCGGCTTGCCGCCGATCGTGTTCTCCAGGGCGAGCAGGCGCGTGCGGGCGAAGTGCGGATCGTCCGGCTTGATCGCGGCGGCTATGCAGTCCAGCGGCAGCGTGCCGTCCGGCGCGTTTTCGATCGGCTGCGGCTGGATCGAACCGAGAACCGCCGCGCCGCCGCCTTCGTAGCGGTAGGTGTGGGCCTGCTGGCCGACGATCACCTCGTCGCCGCGCTGGCAATGCGTCATCAGCGCGGTCAGGTTGCTTTGCGTGCCGCTCGGCATGAACAGCCCCGCCTCGAAGCCGAGCCGCTCGGCCAGCACCGCCTGCAGGCGG